>JASFTL010000589.1:0-3003 GCA_050053555.1 Desulfobacterales bacterium | reverse complement strand
AACCTGCCGCACCCGATCTCCAAAAATACCGAACCAGCCTATGAATTTTGCCAATTAGACATCCATCCCCACAATTATGTGTATCATCAAAACGGTGACGAATTCATCTATAAGGGAACCATCCACGAACGCCCTCGTGATTCGGGCAAAGATGTTGCCGTGTGTTTTGATGAGCGACGAATTGCCATCACGCGCCTGGCGGTGGGCACCGACCCACTTCATTAAAATGCCCACCGGATTGGGATTGATGCCAATCCGGCGAATAAAAATAGAGGAGCAATGGCGCTGCTGATGAAGAAGCGCAAAAAGGATTTTACTCGAGTTAGAGATGGGAGAGGAATATCACGGAAGTTTTGGCAGGATTATATTCGGCCGCGTTTTTCTTTTTCAACCGTTTGCAATTTGTTTAAGAGCCTCTTGATGTTTTTTTGCTTGCCTTTTTCCCTCAACTTTTTCTGAGATTCAGTATAATATTGGTGTTTTTTTATCAGTTCGAGGGTACCTTTGTACCATTTTGCTTCATCACTGACATCTATTCCTCTTGCGCGCCGTCCTTCTCTTAATTTTGCATCCAATTCCAAAAAATCCTCTCGGCCCAGATGGTCGAGGTCGGCATCACAGAGGATCATTTCAACATGGGTTTTGGGTTCACGCGCTAGATCAGTTGCGAGTATCATCCTTTGGATTTTTTCAATTTCCTTGGGCTTATAACCGATCAATTTAAGGATTCTGCCTGCCATGCGTGCAGCAATCGGTTCATTTTTATCATATTCTCTGATGTAACCCGTGTCATGAAAATAGGCCGCGGCAATTAACAATTCTCTATCATGTTTGGAGATATTCTCAGATATGGCAATCCTGTTGGCAGCCGCAACGACTCCTTTGGTCGGGTGAAGTGTATGGTCGGCATCATGATATTTAATGGCGCCCGGCAACTCATCTCTAAACAAGTCCCTTATATATTGGTCCACGATTTTCAGCCGTGGTGTATGCGGCCTGTATCTTGTTTTCATACCAAGCTGGGTGAAAATTTGGTATCGGTTATGAGTTCTCAGGTTTTTGAAAGCATCAATATTGTCGATTTGTCGGAGATGTCAAAGGCTCTGGAATCGGCGTAAAACCCTTGTTACTTGCAAATTATTTATAACTGAAAACCCGCTCGAATCCTCAATAAAATACTTTTAATCAGGCCATCCTGCCTTGCGCATGGCATCACAAAAACGCTTCACAACGGCTCGATCCTAATGAAGGCTTACCTATTGTATCCGTGTAACAAAGAATTTAGGATTTAGCATCGGTACCTGTTATGAGGAATATTCGAAGGAGCTTAAAGATCAGATGAGAAATAGGATTTGATTCTGTAAATGGATACTCGGGCCAGCTGGATCAGGAGAATCAGAAATAGGTTATACGTATCTATAACCAAATCAATGGATTTTTTCAATCAAAATTATCTGCATTCACAGGCGTCACCCCTCATATTTGAAATAGTCGACGATAAGACAACATGAGCAGGTAATTGTCCGGTCCTGCTTTTAAATTCGCAAGCTTAAATAGGCAGGTCAAAGCGCTTGCCGGATGCAAGATTTGTCTGGCGATCGTTTTGATAAAGGGTTACGCCGCCGGCACCATAGGCCTGCCATTGGCCGGCTGGACCGTCGTTTAGTATGCCGGTTTGTTCGTCGATACCGATTAAAACCACACTGGCCAGACGTTGCGCCAGTTCGGGTGCCCAGTTTTTCCCGAAGGTATCGTGATGCGGCAGAATACAGGCATCGGGGATCAAATCCAGCCCGTTGAATATGTTTCTCTCGTAAGGGTCGTAATAATGCTTGCAGAGAATCATCGCGCCGGCGCTGCTGCCGGCGATGACCGCACCGGATTGATGGGCGGCCAGCATGGCCTGCCAGCTGTCGCTGCCGCCCAAGGATTGCGCCAGGTGGTGGGGAAAGCCACCCAGCATGTAGATCAGTTTGGACCGCCGCAGGGCTGCGACGATAGTCGGTTCATCTGCAGATTTGCGGTCAATGAGCGGCAGGGCGCTGACATTGACGGCTCCCAGGCTCTTAAACCAATCCACGCCGTTTTGCCCGGCGCGCTCATGATTGTTGTCCGGCGCTGCTGCGGCCGGAATAATGCACAGGCGGGCATCTACCCCACCGGCCAGCTCGATGGCACGCCGGTCCGCTAAAGCCATTTCGCCGCCAAATTCAGCACCGCCTGCCAATAAAATGTAACCCATTTGAAAAATGCCCAAAGTGCTAAAATGAGCTAAATTGACATAAGTTGAACAGAGAAGAATTTTTGCCGTCAAATTACAAGGCGTCTTAAGAAAATATGACACGAAAGAATAGTGGATGCAAGCCGGCTCAATGTTTCTTTACAGACAGGAGTATGATGTGATAGGCCAAGTCTGTCGAACTGATCTGAAGACGGACGTCATTAATTTTTTGATTCATAAAGTGACCCATTGACGATGAACACCTCCTTGATCATTGTTGCCAAAAAGCCGGAGCCCGGCTCTACCAAAACCCGCCTCTGCCCGCCTTTTACCCCCGAAGCGGCAGCTGAATTTTATCACTGCCTGATGCGGGACACTTTGGCGTTGGTCGTGAAGCTGCAGGGGGTTGATCTGACCCTCGCATTTACACCGTCATCGGCCATTGATTATTTTCAAAAATGGGCTCCGGATGGATTTCACCTGATTCCACAGAAAGGTGCCGATCTGGGAGAACGCCTGGCGAATGCCCTCAGGCATCATCTGGAACTGGGCTATCACAAGGCGGTTATCATGAACAGCGACGGGCCCACCCTGCCGCTGGCGCATCTGAAAGAGGCCTTCGCCGAACTGGATCATGCCGATGTGACCCTGGGCATGGGCCATGACGGCGGCTATTATCTGATCGGCGTCAAGCACCACCATCCGCGCCTGTTTCAGGACATCGCCTGGAGTACGCACAGGGTCATTCCTCAGACCCTGGAGGTCTGTCGACGCCTGAATTT
>JASFTL010000588.1:0-3007 GCA_050053555.1 Desulfobacterales bacterium | reverse complement strand
ATGTAGCTTTTCCGGGATGGTGTTAAAAGATGGAAATGCCCGATTATCCAAAAAGCGTTGTTATTGAGGAACAGGGGCTGCGTGATGGCTTTCAGAACGAAGTAAAAGCGGTTCCCACCGCAAAAAAGCTGGAAATCATCAACGCGCTGGTCGACGCCGGTGTGAAAAGAATCCAGGTCGCATCCTTTGTCAGCTCGAAGAAGGTACCCCAGATGGCCGATGCCGATAACCTGTTCCCCAAATTGACCCAACAAAATGACGTCGTCTATAGCGCCCTTGTTTTAAATCCAAAGGGAATGGACAGAGCTGCCAGGGCAGGTGCGACCCATGTGACCGCCTCTATTTCCGCCAGCAGTGCCCACAGTCAGCGCAATACGGGTCTATCTTTGGTTGCGGCCCGCAAGCGATTTTCTGAAATGGCTGCCGTTGGAAAAAGTCACGCCTTAACCATCCGCGGGGGCCTGCAATGTGTCTTTGGTTGTCGGTTTGAAGGCCGGATCGACTCAAACACCGTTATGGACATGTTAAAAGAACAGCTGGACCTGGGCATCGATGAAATCGAACTGGCAGATACCACCGGCATGGGAGACCCCCGGTCCATTCAGGAAATCTGCGGTACGGTCAGGGCCCTAGCTGGGGATAAGCCCGTTTATCTGCATCTGCACGACACGGAAGGCAAAGGGCTTGCCAATGCCCTGGCCGCCCTGCAGGTCGGGATTACTCATTTTGATACCGCCTTCGGCGGCATGGGAGGCTGCCCCTTTATCAAAGGCGCGTCCGGCAATATTGCTACGGAGGATCTGGCCTTTATGATGGAACAGATGGGCATTGAGACTGGAATCGACATTTCAAAAGTTGCAGTCATCAGTCGATCGATGGAGCATTATTTTGAAAAGCGCTTTGCAGGCAAAATGCATCAGATTGTCGGCAGAGACGATATCAAAGTGATCCACAGATTATAAATAAATAAAAAAGGGGCAGCGAAAATATGTACCGCTAACCCCTAAAAAAACAGAAGATAATTTCGTTTCAATCCGGCTATGGGCTTACCATCTGGTCTCCGGATTTCGATAACCGAGACTGCCGAAGCCCGGCACGCCTATTTGGAGGCCAAAGCCATGCACCAACTTTCCATATGTGCTGGCCTCGGTGATCAAAACGTCTCGATCCCTGACCTCTAATTCCTGGGATTCAGGCAGTGAAAGATCAAGCTTAATCATTTGACGCTCACCCTTTTCGGTATAGCGGATCAAAGTCGCGCGTTTCTTATCGGCATATGGGGCCAATCCTCCGGCCTCTAACAATGCCTCCTGTATGGTGGTCGTGTGCTTGATGTGATAAGCGCCGGGTCTGCGGACTGCGCCATCCACAAAAAAAGTGCCGGCTTCGGGTACAAAGAGCACATCGCCGCTGTTGATTTCAATGTTGAGATCTGATTTGCCCTCTTTAATCAGCTGATCCAGGTCCACGACAAACACCCTTTGGCCTTCCTGTGAACCGCTGTATCTGCGAACCTGGATAACCCGCCCTGCTTTGTCGCCCAATCCGCCTCCGAGGGCCATGACATCCAAAAGCCGTTGTTTGGCTAAATAGTCGTAGGTACCCGGATTTCGAAATTGCCCCATCAGTGTAATTCGTCGACTGAAATGCTCCTCAACGAATATGCTGACATGCGGATCTTTGATGTATTGAGCGCGGTATAAATTTTCGATCGTCTCCTCAGCTTCCCGGGCCGACAATCCGTTGACTGACACTGCGCCTAAAAGCGGCAGGGTCACGTATCCGCGCGAGCTGACCCGAACCGTCGTATTCAAATCTTCGGCTTCGTAAACCTTTATCTGAAGCAGGTCGCCGGAGCCTAAAAGATAATCACTCGGATCGGTGTTCATCCGGGCAGACGCAAACAATTGCTCATTGAATTGGGCAATTTCATCCTGCTTCAATTCAGCCGGGGGTAAAGTTTGGCCGGCGTTTGGACGGGACACGCAACCTGTTAAAATGCTCAGGCTTGCAAAGATCCCGGCCGCCGTCAACGTGCAGATAAACCTGTAAGGTTTTTTTAGTTTTAGCGTCATTTGGAAGACTCCTGTTCCTATGTTGAGCGATTGTCGAGGTCGACAATCAGCCTCCGGTGGACCGAAGATCCGCCTATGGCTGCTTGGCCGCAGATAAGCGAATCGAGCACAGCAAAATCCCGCCCTGTGAATCAGGGGGAGGCTGGGCTTCCATTGGTTGAGCTTTCCCAATCAACTTTGGATAGGGCATATCCGCCCGCGACAAGTACACCGGTTCCGGCCACTCCAAGGGCAATATCGGTTAATAATTCAGAACCGCCCCCTCCGCCGGTGCCGGTGGTTGCTGTAGAGGATGGATTCGTATTCGCCGCTGCAACGGTGACCTGCTTGCCGGGCGTAATCGTCATTTCACCGGAAGCGGTATCAACCTTCATGGTACCGCCATCGATGACCCCGATCTCGCCCTCTTTACCGGAAACACGCACATAGCCTTTTAATTCATTGTCGGTTACGGTTGTATTGCGGGCTGTGACAAGGCCGCCGGGTGTATCGAACTGCAGGTGAGGGGAAGATTCGGTAACTGAAAAATACACGGTCCCTTCCTGAACCAACAGCTCATTGTGGTTTGCCAGCGGACTGACAGAAAATACGGTATTCGGCTCGGCCACCATATAGGCGTCTTTCATTTTTACAACGCACTGTGCTTCGCATTTTAATAAGGAGCCTTGGGGAAGCGGGACTTCCTTGCTGAATTCGCCCACGACTTTACCGTTTTCAATGACCGATACCTTTCCGTTGGGAATTATTCTGGCCGAATTAACGCTGGCCGAAAACCCAACAGAAGCAAAAGCAATAGATATGATCGCAATCAACACTTTTAAAGCCATTGTATGTTTATTTATCCTGAGCATGGGTAATTCCTTTGTCTAATTTTGACCTAAATTGAGCGTTTCAAATCTCGACAATCGCTCAAGTCAGGTTTGATTTAATCG
>JASFTL010000587.1:0-3016 GCA_050053555.1 Desulfobacterales bacterium | reverse complement strand
GAGGGACGTGTCCATACGCGCTTTCCGCCGGAACCCAATGGGTATCTGCACATCGGGCATGCAAAATCCATCTGTTTAAATTTCGGGCTGGCCGAAGAATACAGCGGGCTTTGCAACCTGCGCTATGATGATACCGATCCGGCCAAAGAGGAAGTGGAATACGTCGAGTCTATCAAACAGGATGTTCGCTGGCTGGGATTTGACTGGGATGATCGCGAATACTATGCCTCTGATTATTTTGAGCAACTCTTCGAATTCGCCGTTCAGCTCATCAAAAAGGGCAAGGCCTATGTCGACAGTTTAAGCGCCGATGAAATCAGGGAATACCGCGGTACCCTGACCGAGCCCGGCAAAAACAGTCCTTATCGCGAGCGTTCCGTTGAAGAAAATTTGGATCTTTTTGAACGCATGCGGAGCGGTGAATATGAGGAAGGGGAGCATGTGCTGCGAGCCAAAATCGATATGGCATCCCCCAACATGTTAATGCGCGATCCCACCCTCTATCGGATCAAGAAAGTCCCCCATTATCGCACCGGTGGTATGTGGGTGATTTATCCCATGTATGATTTTACCCACTGCCTTTCGGATTCGATCGAAGGGATCACCCATTCGATTTGCACGCTGGAATTTGAAATCAATCGCGAACTCTATGACTGGGTCCTCGACCAGTTGGATGTTTACCATCCTCAGCAGATAGAGTTCGCCCGCCTCAATCTCAGCCACACGGTGCTCAGCAAGCGTAAGTTGATTCAATTAGTTGAGGAAAGTCATGTGGAAGGCTGGGATGACCCGCGTATGCCGACGATTTCCGGATTGCGCCGGCGGGGATACACTCCCAAGGCGGTCCGTAATTTCTGTGATCGAATCGGGGTTGCCAAAGCCGACAGTATGGTAGACGTTGCTTTACTCGAATACTGTATCCGGGAAGATCTAAACAAAATTGCACCCCGCGTAATGGGAGTTTTGCGACCTCTAAAACTCATTATCGACAATTACCCGGAAAATGAAGTGGAAGAATTAGATGCCGTCAACAACCCGGAAGATCCGAACATGGGCACTCGCAAGGTGCCCTTTTCACGGGAACTCTATATAGAACAAGATGATTTTATGGAAGACCCGCCCCGAAAATTTTTCCGCCTGGCCCCGGGCCGCGAAGTCAGACTGCGCTACGCTTACTTTATTACATGTGTCGATGTGGTCAAAGATTCGAAAACAGGACAAGTCATCGAACTGCATTGCACATATGATCCTGACACCCGGGGTGGAGATGCCCCTGACGGACGCAAAGTTAAAGGTACCCTGCATTGGGTTTCAGCTTCTCATGCCGAGAGCGCAGAAGTGCGCCTCTATGAACATCTATTTATAAAAGAACATCCCAATGAAATCGAAGAGGGCAAAGTTTTTACCAATTATATCAATACGAATTCATTAGAAATATTGTCAGATTGTAAGGTGGAGCCCGGCCTATCTGGAGCCAAACCGGGAAGTCGTTACCAGTTTGAACGGCTGGGGTATTTTTGTGTGGATTCAAAGGATTCCAAAGAGGGCTCCCTGGTGTTCAACCGTACGGCGACACTACGGGATACCTGGGCAAAAATATTAAAAGCCCAGCAGCAGATAACATGATCGCATTGATCTTATAAATCGAGCGTGTGTAATTAAAAAAATTGCCTTCCCGCAACAGGATGGGGTCCGTCATTTAAATAATTTAATTAAATAAAACAAATAATTATGAAAATACCAGTTTTTTTTAAACTAAAAATTGAATAAATCAAAAAATTATGGTACCAACGATTTCAGATGAGGAGCGAGTTGCTTATTGAACATTTAACATTCAGCATTCATCCTTAACCATTGACCGCCACTCTGATCATCCGGTTTCGGGGTGGTAGCCAATCCAGGCTCGGATAGTAAAAACTTTTAATTTCCCGGTATTGTCCGTTCCATCGGGTCCGGTTCGAGATCACCGGCACCATGTTTTTTTCGGCCAAGCGCACGGAAATCTTGGTGCATTCTTTTCAGCTTGTGATGAATGTCTTGCAGTATCTATTTCCAACATGCTATTGGAATTGAGCGCCAGCAACGACAGGAGGAGAGCAGAAGCGGATTTAAATAGGGGTGATTTCGGATTTGATCAAAATTGTGGACCAATAATGGGAGAAAAAGAAAAAAGAGTCTTAGCGGCTGCCACCCCGACTATTTAAAACACGATTCCCACGTATCCGACAAAACTGTCTCCGGGGCTTTTATCGTAGCTGGTGGCATAGGCAATTGCTTCAGCTTGATCGGCTCCCAGATGTTTTGCCGCCTCAATTGCCGTAGCTGCGGCACCGGCACAGCACGCATTGTGGCTGGCCAAGGCTTCATTGATCACCTTTTCAGCATCCATATTCAGCATCATGTCGATGATGCGACGATCGTTTTGATTGCGCACCCAATCCACAGCTTGTGGACCTGTTCCCTCAGACAGGAGCCCATAATTACGACCATAATGCGTCAGATCTGTAGATCCAACCACTTTAATCCGCAAGTCCAAACGCTTGGCGATATCAACAACCGCCCGGCCGATTTCCAACGAGCTTTTGGCGGGTGGCACACCCATGGCTACGATCTTCACCTTGTTAAAGAAGTATTTAATAAAGGGAAGCTGCAGTTCGACGGTGTTGTCCTGGGTAAAGCTGTGGGGGGTTTCGAGTGTGAAAGAAAATTGCTTTGTCAGTTCGCCGGCCACTTGCTCATCAACACAAATTTCGCCAAAGGGTGTTTCCCAGGCACCTTCGGCCATCATCATACAGGGGGAGTCCGGATGAAGATGCATCCCGAAAACGACAAACACATCGGGCGGGTCATCTGATTGCAGACAGCTGATCACATTGCAGGCGATACTGCCCGAAAAAAACCATCCGGCATGGGGAACAATTCCCCCTACCCGCTTTCCGGTTGGGAAATCCATCTTTTTACCCTCGCCCAGAAAACCTTCGATTTGTTTCTCGCACTCACCGGCACTTGACGGATA
>JASFTL010000586.1:0-3028 GCA_050053555.1 Desulfobacterales bacterium | reverse complement strand
AGCGCAGCAGCGGACAAAATCACCGAGCAGGGCTGGGAATATATCTTCAGATTGAATCAGCCGGCGAGTGAGCGACTGGATGGCGTAACCTCTTTTGTATCAGCAATGGCCACCGACATTCGAACCATTGCCATTGTGCATGCCAATTCGCTTAAAGATTCTGCCAACGCCCGAAAATTTTTTCGAAAAACAGGCCAAATGGGCTTAAAACCGGTTTTCAAAGAACGATTTGAGGCCGGCACTGATGATTTTCGACCGTTGCTGACACGCGCAAAGGCCAAGAATCCGGACTTAATATACGCCGTCGCCGACGATGCGAAAGACGCCGCATTGCTGGTGCGCCAATCCAAAGACCTGAACCTGAATCCGAAATCGTTTATTGGCGGAGGCAATGGATTTGTCCAGCCTGAATTTGCAAAGCAGGCTGGTAAGGCTTCGGATCGAATTGTCTGCACAGCCCTGTGGACATCTGCGCTGCCTTACCCGGCTGCCGGCACATTCCATGACAAATTTTTAGCCAGATTCAAAACCCCGCCCGAACACCATGGGGCTGAAGCTTATGCCGGAATCAGCGTAATCGCTGATGCGCTAAAACGCGCGAAGATGCTGGCACCGAAAAAGATTCGCGAGGCGCTGGCCAAAACCAATCTGAATACTGTTTTAGGACCGGTTAACTTTATTGCCTATAACAATAAAAGCCAGCAAAACAAATTGCCGGCTTTTCTGGTGCAGTGGTTCAATGGTCAAATGCGGGTCATTTGGCCCAAAAATATGGCCACCCATAAGGCCGTTTATCCCGTGCCGGAATAAACCGGCTCCTGGTAACTGGTTTCTGGCTTCTTGCTGCTGGTCGCTGGTCGCTGATTTTTTTTTAAATCCAAGATCGCTGATTAACCTTGATCGACGGGTGAGCAAAAGCCAGTAGCCAGTGACCAGAGACCAGAAGCCAGGTTATAAATCTTTTTTGAAAAACTCGCCGGTATCGGCAATCTCGCCCGGTCTTTTGCTGTATTCAGTCGGCTCGGTACCCTCCTTGAAACCGACAAAAATCGTTTCTTTGGATTCGGGAATCGGCAAAAGCCCGGTCTCAGCATCTATTTTCGTGAAGACAATTCCCCCGGGCACCTCAAAAATCCGGGGCGGCTTATCCGCCAGAATTCGCTTCATGAATCCCAGCCAGATCGGGCTGGCAGCCCGGGAGCCCGTTTCGGATTTTCCCAACGGAGCCTCGTCATCAAAGCCCACCCAGGTCCCGGTAATGTATTGGGGGGTATAACCCATAAACCAAGCGTCAAACAAATTGTTGGTGGTGCCGGTCTTGCCCGCCACCGGCCGGTTTAATGCCTTAACGCGCCAGCCGGTACCGTGCTTGACCACACCTTCCAGCAGGTGGGTGATCAGGTAGGCGGTGGTCTTTTCGATCACTTTTATGCGCTCGGGCGCCAGCTCTTCAAGCACATTGCCTTCGCGATCGACAATCTTGGTAATAAGTACCGGTTCAACCAGATACCCCTGGTTGGCAAACACCGAATAGGCTTTGGTCAGCTCCAGTAATGATACGCCCGAAGACCCCAGGGCGATGGAGAGGTCTTTGCTCAAATCAGAGGTGATCCCCAGATTATTTGCATATTCGCGGACATATTCAATCCCGATATCCCGCAAAATCTTGATCGTCACCACATTGCGCGATTTGGCCAGCGCATCGCGCAGCAGGGTCGGGCCGTAAAACCGCTCTTTATAGTTCCTGGGCTTCCAGGTAAAATCCCGTTCTTCGTCTTCAAATATGATCGGCGAATCAATAATGACCGACGCGGGGGTATAGAATTTATCGGGCTCCTCAAATTCCTTATCCAAGGCGGCCGCATAGATAATTGGTTTAAAGGCGGAACCCGGCTGTCGCCTGGATTGGATCGCACGATTGAACTGGCTGTCTAAAAAATCGCGCCCGCCAATAATCGCTTTTACAAATCCGGTTTCCGCCTCGAGACACAGCAGGGCCGCCTGAGCCACAGGCTCCTGTTCTAATGCCAGCTGCCACAATTCTGAGTCTTTGAGGGTGCCTTTTACTTTAACCAGGATGACATCCCCGACATGGAGCGCTTCACTGGGAAGCTTCACTTTGGCTTCATAATAGGCGACATCCCGATCCGGTTTTCGCGCCCATCGCATATCCTCAAGCGCAATCTGTCCCAAAGCGTTTCCGATTCGAACCGTAACCGCTTTGTTTTTATCGTCCACTTTGATGACGACGCCCTTCACCGTCTGGCCGATTTCAAGGGGATTCAGCTCCTGTTCAGCCTGAATCGCCTTGGAAAACGTCTCGATTTCCTCGGGTGCCAGATTTTTTTCAGGACCCCGGTAGCCTTGTCGTTTATCCAGGTCGTATAGGCCTTTTACAATTTCCTCCCGGGCGATTTTTTGCATTTCGATATTGGCGGCCGTATAAATTTGAAGTCCCTGCGTATAGAGGACTTCGCGGCCATATTTTTGCTCAACATAGCGGCGGACCTGTTCCGTGTAATACGGTATTTCTTCTATATACCAGTTACGCCGGGGTTTAATCTCAACCGGCGTGTTGATGGCCTCGGTCGCCTGGATATTGGAAATGAATCCTTCTTCTACCATCCGGTTTAACACATAAATCTGGCGCTGCTTCGCTCGTTCCGGATGCTGAAATGGAGAATATTTGCTGGGCGCCTGGGGCAGGCCGGCCAGTATGGCACATTCCGCCAGGTTCAAATCCTTGGCGGATTTACCGAAATAATTCCCGGCAGCCGCCTCAACCCCATAGGCTCCGTGCCCCAAATATATCTGGTTCAAATACAGGAAAAGAACTTCGTCCTTATTAAATGCTTTGTCAATCCGGTAGGCCAGGATGGCCTCTTTTAATTTCCGGGTATAGCTTCTCTCAGGCGAAAGCAAAAAGGACTTCGTCACCTGCTGGGTAATGGTGCTGCCGCCCTGGACAATCGTGCCGGCCTGCAGGTTTTTAATAAATGCCCGGATAATGCTGTAAAAATCGATGCCT
>JASFTL010000585.1:0-3032 GCA_050053555.1 Desulfobacterales bacterium | reverse complement strand
GAGCTGGCGCTGTACACCATTACAATGCCGATGCCCACCAGGAAAAGCACGGGAAACAGGAGCTGAACATCATAAAAAACGGACTGCATGTGGTGTTGTTTTTTCATCATAACTTTAAAAAAGCGATTATTTTCGCACGCAAACGCGCAAAGTTCGCAAAGAAAACATTTAGTTACACCGCTTAATTAAATTTAGCGTCTCGGCGTTCCACGCCTGCCATCGCGACCCGCCCGCCTCGCCTTGCTTGCATGGCGGGCGTGGGCCGCTCAGGCGAGGCGGGCGGGTTTGCGTAAGGCCATTTTTCTATCATTCCCATCCTCAAGTTTTAGCGGCAGCCCTTTTTTTGACCTTTTCAACCGCCTGCCGGAAATGATTGCCCCTTTCGGTATAACTGCCATACCAGTCAAAGCTCGCACAACCGGGAGACAAAAGCACCACATCATCAGGATCGGCATGTTGATAAGCCGTTGACACCGCTTCTTCCATGGAAGCGGCTATTTTCGTCGGGATTAATTGCCCCAGGGCCGACCGGATCGGTTCGGCCGCTTCGCCCATTACAATGAGTTCTTTGGCATGTTTGCGAACAAGTCCTTCCAGCGCCTTAAAATCACTGCCCTTGTCACGGCCACCCATTATCAGCAAAACCGGTTTTGAAAAGCATTGCAGGGCTCTGGCCACGCCATCCACATTGGTGGCCTTGGAGTCATTAAAATATTGAACGGCATTGATGGTCGCCACATGTTCAAGGCGATGGGGAAGACCCTTAAAGTGGTTCAATGTGTTCTGAATGTCTTCGAGCGTCGTCCCGACAGCGAAGGCCGCCAGACTGGCGGCGGCTGCATTTTCAAAATTGTGCTGCCCCTGAAGACGTATTTGTGAGATGTCCAAATATTCCTGATTGCGGATTGAAGATTGCGGCCCGCGACGAGCTCGGCCGAGTCGATTGCTGATTTCAAGGTGTATTTTTTGAAGTTTATCTACGTTCAGAATGATACGGCGTCCGTTCAAGACAGCACCCTGTTGGTTTGCCGCTGCGGACGGGAAAAAGAGCAGCTGGCTTCTAATACGTTCTGTTCTTGCGCGAATCACCGGATCCGAGCCGTTGAGAATCGCGACATCTTCAACCTGTTGGTTTTTAAAAATACGAAACTTGGAATCCGCATAGGCTTCAAAATTCGGGTAGCGATCCAGGTGGTCGGCGGTAATGTTCAGCAGAACACTTACCCGGGGTCTGAAGGCGGCAACGGTGTCGAGCTGAAAGCTGCTGATTTCCGCCACCACGATCTGTGAGGGTTCCTTTTTGGCGACATAATCGATTAACGGATTACCGATATTTCCACCCACAAATACCTTAAAGCCTGAGTCTTTTAGCATGTGGCCTAAAAGTTCGGTGGTGGTGGTTTTACCGTTTGTGCCCGTGACCGCAATAATCGGCTCCTTGATGAATCTCGAGGCTAATTCGACTTCACCGATAACCGGAATCCCTTTGTCCATGGCATGTGCGATGGGCTCGCTGGTATGAGACACGCCGGGACTGATCACGATGAGATCGGCATTTTGAAACGAACTGGCGTGGTGCGAACCGGTCTCTATACGGACGCCCAACTTGCGCAGGGTGTCGACATTATCCCCCAGCTCTTTATCGCTGGCTGTATCGCTGACCAGAACCCGGGCCTGCTGTTGATGCAGAAAGGCGGCGGTGGCGAGTCCGGTGCGACCGAGGCCGACAACCACGATGTTCTTATTTTTAAGTTCCATGTTTAATTGGTTCGATTGGTTTTATTGGTTGATGTTTTCAGACTGCCGACGACTAATTAAACCAATTCAACCAATCAAACGAATAAAACGCCCTTTATCTCAGTTTAAGCGTACTCATCGCCAGCAGCGCCAGGGCGATGGCAATTATCCAGAATCTGACGATGACTTTCGGCTCCGGCCAGCCTTTTAGCTCGAAATGATGATGCAGGGGCGCCATTCTGAAAATTCGGCGCCCGCTGGTCATTTTGAAAAAACTGACCTGGAAAATGACAGATAAGGCCTCGACGACAAACAGCCCGCCGACCAGCACCAGCAGAATTTCCTGCTTGGTGATCACAGCAACGGTGCCCAGCGCCGCACCCAGTGAAAGGGAGCCGACATCTCCCATAAAAATTTGGGCCGGATAAGAATTGAACCATAGAAAGCCCATGCCGGCTCCTGCCAATGTTCCACAAAGTATGGCAACTTCACCGCTTCCGACGACATAATTTATCTGAAGGTAATTTGCGATTTTAATATGGCCGGCAACATAAGCAAATATCATATAGGTGGTGGCGGCGACGATCACCGGTCCGATGGCAAGACCATCCAGGCCGTCGGTCAGGTTGACGGCATTGGAGGCACCGACAATGACAAATGCCGCAAATATAATGTATCCCCAGCCAAGATCCGGTGAAAGCCTTTTAAAGAATGGTATGGTTACCTGGGTGGAAAATTCCGGGCTGGCATAGACCAGATAACCGGCAATCAGTGCCAGACCGAATTGCAACATGAGCTTGTTGCGCATATTCAAGCCCTTGCTGCGCTTTTTGATTTGCATCAAATAGTCATCAATAAATCCGACCAGCCCGTAGCCGATGATGACAAAGAGCACAACCCAGGTAAAATGGTTGGTCAGGTCGCTCCACAGAAGTACCGATAACACGATCGAAAATACAATCAGCAGACCGCCCATTGTCGGTGTGCCGGCCTTTGTCAGATGGCTCTGGGGGCCATCGTCACGGATATACTGACCCACCTGCATGCCGCTGAGCTTTCGAATGACCCACGGCCCCAGCAGAAAACAAATAAAAAAGGCCGTCAGGCTGGCATAAATGGTCCGAAAGGTAATGTATCGAAATACGTTAAAGACCGACAGCGTCGTATGCAGTGGGTATAGTAGGTGGTATAGCATTTTGGTTATTTGTTATTCGTTATTGGTTATTCGTGTCATATTGCGGTCTTCAAACGATTGAATATTTTCGATTGAAGATTGAATATTTAGGACCTGATTC
>JASFTL010000584.1:0-3032 GCA_050053555.1 Desulfobacterales bacterium | reverse complement strand
TTCTGGGCGATAAAACGATAAATTCTCCGGTGTAAATCCCCCCGGCGTCCGATGTTTTTTCAACGGTTAGCGGAAATGCCGGTAATGTATTTTGAAAAGCAGACGCCGATATGTTTTGCAATTTAACCTGGCCGCCTTCTTCGACCAAGCGTTCATAGGAATAGTTAACCCGATTTATATTGATGGCGCCGCCGAATGCGGGAAAAAAATCTTTGGCAATTGGCTCAACAACAATGTCATCGCCTTCGCTCAAATTGTTCTGGGTAAAGGCAGGTTGAACACTCAAACAAACCCGGTCGCCTGCGGCGAGATTAAAATCACCGTCAACATCAAGACTCATTGTTGTATCATCGATTTTTGCATAATTTGATATTGCAGAGCGCATATAGGTTTGATCGGTATCTGCTCCCGTATATTCGAAATTGATAACCCACAAATTATCCGGAACTGCATAATCCTCTGGTATTTTCCCCTGTGGAACACTTAACGTCAATGTGCCGCCGTTTAAATTTTGAACAGAGGGTGATTCAAACCACGGACCAAATACGTTGATTGTGAAGCTGCCTGGGCTATTTAAGGTATAGGTCGTCGTATTGAGTGTATCGATCACATCTTGATCAAAATCGTTATTTCGCAGCTCACTGAAGGCATAGCGCATGCCGGATTCAGCCATATAGATCGCCCTGCGGGTGTCATTTCGGGTCACCGTGCTGGCAGTGGAAGATGTGAACAATGAAACCATGACGACGCCTAAAGCGCCAAATATGAGCATGAGCACCACAACATAAAGCAGAACGTTGCCCGTAGGTTTCGAATGCCTCGAGGTGATCTGTCGCAGGAAATTTGATGGATATGGTTTTAGGAAGTGCGATGTCATATACCGATATTTTCTATAAAATAGAGTCATTTTTTATCTGCAGTCTAAAATCAATGGCATTATAATTCAGATCAGGGGCATAACGGTGGCGCGGCCACCATATTTCTCGGAAATATCCGTGCAATAAAGTCTCGGCGGATCTCACCAACATTAAAGCTGACATCAATCGCTTCGACTTCGTTGTTGCCGCCACCGGAATTGTTCAGATCCCTAATAGCGATTACAGCCATCGTGAAGCTGCTGACCTCATCAAGTAAGATATCCAAAGTGGTCAGATCATCGTCCACATCCAGGGAAATTGTTTTTGCGTTGGCATCGTATATCATTTGCCGGTCGCCGGGTAATGTCGTGCTGAAGTAATCTATTTTGTTATTCGCTGTGTAACATTCGATTTCGGTAATATCCCGCAATTCCAGGCTGATGCGATCCAGGGCGATTTGGGCTTTGAGCGCACCTTCGGCGGTATCTTTCGCACGCAGGTAGCCGTTAAGGCCGGTGTACATGAAAAGAGTGGTGAAGGTTCCGATAATCCCCACCAGTACAATGGTGACAATCAACTCCACCAGGGTAAAGCCTTTTTGCGGGGTCATCGAACTCCTTGTTTTAATAAAGGACAATCGGATCATTTGCTGTCCTGCTGTTGGTTAAAATCGTTGTCATCGCATATCGGCCGGTTATTGCCGGTGCAGGTTGTCCCGTTGGCTGAACCACAACTTTTAAATTGGGACTGGGTGGGCCTCCTGTATCTTGTTCATTTCCGGTACCATCGAATACGATATACTGCATGGTCACATTTTCGCCGTATTTTTTAATCGGCTCATTGTTATTGGTCACAAGGGTTGCCAGTGCATTGTCCGGATCAGTGTTTATCTCTGCTGCGTAATCTGCAATGATCTCTTCCATCACGCCTTCGCCACCGGCTTCATCACGCACGATTTCCACCGCATTCCAGCTGGCATCCAGGGCGGTTCCCATATACTGAATAAAAATGGCGCCTAATATCCCGGCCGCCACCAGGGTAACGATAATCTCCACCAGGGTAAAACCTTTTGAATCGATGAATATGGATTTTAAATGCTTCATCGCGCCAGTCCGGTTTCCGGAATCACCCGGATGGTTCGGGATGAACCGCCGGCTGAAATGGTTATGATTAAGTAACTGTCAAGCGGAGTATTGTTGTCTTCATCGGTATATGCGATGTACGGTTTTCCGATTCGATCAAAAAAGAGGGTAAAGGCGCTCATACCGACACCCAGATCCGACAGAGTAATTTGCGCATTTTGCTCCCCCGGCAGCAACTCAGGTGTACCGGTGTTGGTCCGAAACATCCAGTATTGATTCGTGTTACAGGTGATGCCCCAGATTGCATCACTGCGCTTCATGGCCAATGCCTGAGCATAGCGGATCTGGGTGCGAATTTTATCGGTTTGACCGGCCAGATCGATTTGTTCGGTACCGATTGAGCGGCCGATGACATAAGCCGATATGATCGCCATCAGGACTAAAACAGCGGTTATCTCCACCAGCGTAAAGCCATGTTGATCGCGCTTCATTCAAATGCCCTTTGAAAATATCCTGATTTTCGGCTTGCTCTTGGATTTAATTATCAAAAATTCCAGAGGCAACCGATGGATCCGATAAAAATTCACAGTAAATGGTATTATTTTTTGGTGAGTACGTCAAGAAGAAGCCGTTGCTTTGGGCAGTTGCGGGCTGTCCATATTTATAGATATATAGGCCATTTCAAGGCGCCAGAATGACGATATCCACAGCGGCTTCGACGCCTTCAATGCTGCGGGCTTTGCGTTGCTCACGCTTTACCGGCGGCTGATAGCCCTGGCGGATCGCGATGTCAAAGGCGGCTGCGGTGCACAGCGCACGCACGCCTTCGGACTTGGTGTGTTTTTCCAGCTTGGCCGACAGGTTGACTGCATCTCCGATGACGGTGTATTCCATGCGGGTTTTATCGCCGACCGCACCGAAGATAATCCGGCCGGTGGCGACCGCTGCACCCGCTTTTAACGGCGGTTTGTTTGCATGTTGAAGCTCTGCGCTCCAGGCGGCCGCTGATTTCATGATGTCATCTACGGCTTTTAATGCATCGGCTGCATAAGTCGGCGAGGTGACGGCGGCACCGAAGGTGGCCATAATGCCG
>JASFTL010000583.1:0-3032 GCA_050053555.1 Desulfobacterales bacterium | reverse complement strand
CATGGCCATCAGCGCGATGAGGATGGAAATGCTAAGGCTCATGGTGTCTTCGGGTTCGATATTTTTAATATAGCAGGCATGAAAGGAACCCACCACACTGACAAACGCGGTGGCAATGGCATAGGTTTTGACCTTGGCCCAGCGTACATTGATGCCCAGTGATTGGGCCACCTCTTCGTTATCTTTGATGCAGCGCAGCTGAAATCCCAGACGGGATTTGCGAAACCAGTTAACGTATATAATACCTAAGATGAAAAAACCCAGGATTACGTAGTAGTAATAGATATCGTCTTTGAAAATCAGCCTTAAGAAGTCAGGAGGGGTGTATTTAATCGGGGATATCTCCAATCCTCTGGCGGCACCCACAAAATCCCAGACTTCAAAGAGATCTTTGAGTACAAGGGATGTGGCAATCGTAGCGATGGCAAAATAATGACCTTTTAACCGGAAGAGGGGATAACCGATGATAAACGACCATCCCACCGCCAGGCAAATCCCGATGGGCATCGACACCCAGAAGGGGATATCCCAGCGAATCAGCATCACAGCCGTTGTGTAGGAGCCGATCCCCACATATTGGGCTTTACCCAGATCCACCTGCCCGCCATAACCGCCAATGGTATTCCAACCCATTCCGTAGATGGAGAACATCAGGAACTGAATCATGGTTGCCATGGCAAATGAAGACAGGGGAAAAAGCGGAAAGGCGAGAAAAAAGATCAGCAGCAGCCCGGCGATAATCAGATCGAAGCGCGGGAAATCCGAAAAATCAAGAGCGTTTTTTATTGTTTCCATCCAAACAACCCCCTGGGGCGCAGAACCATGATCACAAAATAGGCCAAATAGACCCACATGTACTTAAAAGACGTCATGGGAACATTTGCCATCCAATCCAGGTTGAATGTGTAAGTAAAAAAGTCCCAGAACCCCGGAATTTCGGTTATCATGCCGACAACCAGTCCGGCAAAAAACGCGCCGGGCACACTGCCGAACCCCCCCAGGGCCACTATGGCAAAGGCGATCATCGTAAACAATAATCCCACAAACGGATTCACCGACCAGAAATTGACGATCAGCGCACCCGCAACGGTCACCGTGCCTCCGCCGATGCCCCAGGCCAAAGCATTCATCCGTTCGGTCGGAATTCCCATATAACGGGCGCCCTGGGCATTCAGTGAGGTGGCGGTAAGGGCTTTGCCGACTTTGGTCCGGTTCATTAGCAGCCAGACCCCCCAGAAGGCCAGGACCGATAGGCCGGCGGCGGCCAGTTTGGTTGCCGGGATGATCACCCCCATGCCGATATCAAAGCTTTTTCCCACCAGCACGCCGTGATGTAGCGCCCGGTCCTCGGATCCAAAGATCAGCAAGGCCGAATTTCGCAAAAACAGCATGAGGCCGAAGGTGCCGAGTAACTGTGCGATCATGGGGCCTCTGAGTAAAAATTTGATAAATCCGGTATAGCAGAAAATGCCCAGCAAAAAGCCCACAATCGCCGCCACCGGCAGGGTAAACAGCGGATCGACACCGGTGGCCTGGGCCGTCAAAAGGCCGGTATACATGCCGATCATCAAAAATTCACCATGGGAAAAGTTGACGATATCCATGACGCCGAAAATGATCGTCAAACCCAATGCCACCATGGCCAGCACCATACCAAACAGAACGCCGGCAACGATAGAACTTAGCAGAATATCCATTGTTATTTATAGCTTCCCAGAAAGATTATACTCATCCTGTCCCGTCCCTTTATGTGAAAATAAAGGGACGGGAGATAAGCGGATCGATCTTGGTTCCGACTTAAAATTGCGGGAAGGGATAGATCATGTCGGCAGAAGCGACATCAAAGGGATAGACGATTTCCAGAACGAGTTTGCCATCTGGTCCTTTTTGATATTGACCGACAAGGCCGGAGCCCAGTGTATTCTGGCCGATTTCATCCCCTGAAGTGGAAAATTTAATGCCGGCCCAGGGCACCACCAATTCCGCCCCCGGGATATTAATGGTGTTCGCTGCGCGCTGAATATCGGCCGGCTCAGTAGAACCCGCTTTTTCCAGCACGTGCACCCATGTCTGCAGCCCGGTGAAAGCCCGAGCAGAAGCACCGCCTAAATCATTACCGGTTTTGGCCTTATAAAGTTTGTTGACCTGGCCGGCCACGGGTTTCAGTTCAGCCACCTTGGGCAGAAACACGGTTCGGGTGAGAATTCCAACGATGCTATCGCCTAAAGTTTCGCGGAATTCGGGTTTCTCAAATCCGGCATCTTGGCCCCAGATAATCTTGGGCTTTACCTTTTGCGCTTTTAAGGTTTTGACCATTAAAATGGCATCGGAGGTGTAGGAAGCAAACAGCATGGCATCGGCTCGAGCGGCTTTCAGGGACCGGACTTCACTGGAAAGGTCCGGTGATTCCTTGGCGTACAGCAAGGATTTTTTCACATTAATTCCATAGTCCTTCGCCCAGGCCTGGATCATACCGGAGACATTGGACCCCCATTCGGTCTTCTCACATGCTGAAGCGATATTGGCCAGTTCATTTTTGGGGACAGCCTTGACGCCCCGCACCTTGCCTTCTGTAAGGCCTTTGATGAGCTCAAAAAGGTCCTTGGTAAACCATTTGTCGTGGGGAGTCGTGCGCCAGAACCATTTGAAACCGCGCTGAGTCAGCGGCGGAGAAGTGGATGTTCCGTTGATCATGGGAACACCGTGCTGTTCGGCCACCGCGCTGACGGTTTTGGTCACCGAGCTGTGGTAGCAGCCCAAAAGGCCATCCACCTTATCATCCAGAATCAATTTCTTGGCCAGGTCGGCACCCAGAGTGGGATTACCTTCATGGTCTTTGAAGATAATTGTGATTTTGGCACCCCCCATGCTTTTGATACCGCCATTTTTGGCCATGCTCATATTGATATCGGCCATTACATTGTTGGCAATCTGGGCGGCCAGTTCAGCGCCGGCCCGCAATTCGCGGCCAGCAGCAGCGGCGCCGCCGGTGAGCGGATAAATGGCGCCGATTTTAATTTCTTTTGCAGCCA
>JASFTL010000582.1:0-3034 GCA_050053555.1 Desulfobacterales bacterium | reverse complement strand
ATAAAACATTTCGCTGAAAGGGCTGCTGCTCGTTCTTGCGATCTGGTCGTCTTTTCCGAGTTGGTTGTGCCCGGCTACCCACCGCGGGATCTGCTCGAGAAAAAGGATTTTATCGATGCCAATGTCGTCTGCCTCAATAAACTGGTAACATCTCTGAAAGGTATTGGTGTGATCTGCGGGTTTGTAGCGGAGAATCCGGTCGATCGAGAACAGCACCTTTTTAATTCTGCCGTGCTTTTTGAAAATGGCAACATACTTCACCAGGTTCACAAGAGGCTGCTGCCGACCTATGATGTGTTTGATGAAAGCCGATATTTTCAACCCGGACGGGAATGTACTTCATATTTATACAAGGGGCACCGAATTGGATTAACGATTTGTGAAGATGCTTGGAACGATAAGGATATATTCAAACGCAGAATTTACGACATTGATCCGCTAGAATTAATGGCGCGGGATGGCGCCGATATTCTAATCAACATTTCCGCATCTCCATTTCATGTCGGCAAAAAAGAGTTTCGACGTCATATGCACAAAACCATTGCCCGGAAATACAAGGTGCCGTTTATATTTGCCAATCAGGTCGGCGGAAACGATAGTGTGCTTTTTGACGGGACCAGCTCTATTTTTGATCCGCGAGGGAATCTGGTCGCTTTGGCGCGGGATTTTGAAGAAGATCTGGTCGAATTCGATACAGAGACCTGTGCCGGGGATATTCGCCATATTTCCGAAAAAGACACCGGGTCAATCTTAAAAGCATTGGTGATGGGCACTCATGACTATGCTACCAAATGTGGATTTTCTGAAGCGGTCATCGGGTTGAGCGGGGGCATCGATTCGGCAGTCACCGCCTGTATTGCGGTTATGGCATTGGGGGCGCAAAATGTATTAGCCGTTTTTATGCCGTCGCGCTATACGTCCAAATATAATTATGAGGATACCCGGCAGCTGGCTGCAAATCTGGGGGTGCGCTTGGAAACAATTCCGATTGATGACATGTTTCAGGACTTCGTGAAATTTATTTCGGCTGATTTTCATTCCGATGATCCTGGTGTTACCGAACAAAACATTCAGGCGCGGATTCGGGGTACGATATTAATGGGTATCTCCAATCAGCAGCGTCGCTTGGTGCTTTCAACCGGCAACAAATCCGAGCTGGCAATGGGGTACTGCACGCTTTATGGGGATATGAGCGGGGGGTTGGCTGTCATATCAGATGTTCCCAAAACGGTCGTATATGAACTGGCCCGGTTGATCAATGCCCAAAAGGAAACCATACCTCGAGCGATAATTGACAAAGCGCCTTCGGCTGAACTCAAACCGGGACAGGAGGATCAGGACGATTTGCCGCCCTATGAAATCCTGGACCCCATTTTAAAAGGGTATATCGAAGATTTTAAAGGTGTGGAAGAGCTGGTCGAAATGGGATTTGATAGGAAACTGCTCGAAGAAGTCATTTTAAGTGTTGACCGCAACGAATATAAGCGGCAACAAGCAGCCCTTGGGTTGAAGGTGACCTCAAAAGCATTCGGATACGGTCGACGATACCCGATTGCCCAGCGTTATTCATCCCGTTCAATTCACCTCTAAAAAAAATAAACCCCAAATTCTGAGCATAAAAATATTCAAAGGCAAACAGCAGTGGACAAGCAGCAAACTGCCAGCAGGCAGAGGCAAGAAGCCGGCGGCGGTTGTTGCATACCGATTAAAATAATAGACTGCTAAGCTGCACTGAGGAGGTACGCTGCTTAACTTTTGAAGTACTTCCCTTGCCAGGAGTCTCTTTTTTCAAGCGTTTTGCGTATGCGTTCCAGGGTTTCGGCTTTGTTAAGAGACCATGCCGGGGCCACCAGTTCTGTGGGGTGCGGATCCCCTGTGAGACGCTGGACAACCATCTCAAAAGGAATCCGTTCAAGAAAATCACAAACCAGGTCTACATATGCTTGCTGTTCAAGGCATTTAAACTCGCCCTGTCGGTAAAGGGCTTCCAGTCGAGTTCCTTCGACCACGTAAAGCAGATGTAACTTGATGCCGTCAATTCCCAGCTTGGCGATGATTGTGGCCGTCTGCAGGATGTCCTGCCGGGTCTCATGGGGCAGCCCCAAGATGACGTGTGCGCAGATTTTGATGCCGCGATTTTTGGTTCTTTCAACGGCGTCGATAAAGCATTGAACATCATGGCCGCGGTTGATGAAATCCAACGTGGCGTCGCTGGCCGACTGCAAACCATACTCAATCCAGACCAGGTGGCGCTTGGCATAATTCTGGAGCAGATCCAAAACCGGCTCATTCACACAATCCGGCCGGGTCCCGACGGAGAGCCCGACAACATCATCGATGTTCAGCGCTTCATCATAAAGGCGTTGAAGGGTCGGCAGCGGCGCATAGGTGTTGGAAAAGGATTGGAAGTAAGCCAAGAACTTTTGAGCTTTGTAGCGCTTTGACAGCGATTTTTTCCCATTGATGAGCTGCTGGCTGATCGACAAGCCTTTGGCAGCAGCGCCGGTGCCTGATCCACGCGTATTGCAGTAGATGCAACCGCCTCTCGATAGGGTGCCGTCCCGATTGGGGCATGTCAGACCGGCATCGAGGGTTATTTTTTGAACCCGACACCCGAAGATATCTCTCATGTGTGTATTTAAATCATTATATCGCTTTTTCGCTGCCATTGCCAAAACCTTGACCGGGATATTGGGCGGTACTATAATCAAACCCTAAATTGAGCGTTTCAAATTTAAAAAAGGGGAGCAATTATTTTTAAGGAATTCTATCGTTGCTTATATTTTAAATTTGAAACCCTTTGGGCTTCGCTATCAGCTACGCCCCAACAGGTCGGGATTGCCGATCTTACCACATCTACGGTGTTAGATGCCGTTCCGCATAGGCAACTATAGCGGAACGCCATCTACCTTGTAGCTGGGGCAACCTCGGCAATCGCTCAATTTAAGTTAACATTATAGGCTGAGTCTTGCACGAGCCGGAGGCTTCCATCTGCTGCGTTATTAAGGGCGAGGCATAGTTCACTATAGCCTCA
>JASFTL010000581.1:0-3038 GCA_050053555.1 Desulfobacterales bacterium | reverse complement strand
AGTGTATGGGATACAATCCGCACGCTTATGCCGCAACGCAAGATGGCCGTCGCCATTTTTCTGAAAGCTCTTCTGCCCATAAAAACGCTGCTCGCCATAAAAAACAATACCGGCAACGACCTTCAGCGGCTATGGGAAAATTCCTACAACTGGCTCAGCGGAGAAGAACGCTGTCGAATGAAGCGTTTTGCCGCCGAAACTGCAGCCAGCACATCCCGTCCCTTTCAGAACTGGCTTGAGGAAACTACGCTTAAGCTCATTCTTGATCCGAGGCTTTGAACGAGATCCAAGGGGCGGCATGCTTGATATGGAGTGAAAAATGAAGATTTGATCATTTCTTGATTTTCGCCTATTAATTGTGTTTCACTATTCACGGTTTGACACCCTATGCATTCAGATAATATCGATGATTCAGACAGGTGGTAAAAATATCGGCGAACTGCCATCCGTCAGCGCCCATCGCGCCTTTGTCTACAGTGGCGGCGCCCCCGGTCTGGGAGAATTCTATGCCGGCTGCCGCCTGCGCGGTCTGGCAACGGCCGCCATGTTTATTTTCGCCGCGGCCTGGTTTACCCGAACCCTGTTTGTTATACTCAGCGAGGTTATCGGCCGAATTTTCGACAGCTACAATGGCACGTCGCCATTCGGGCTGCCGGATGTCCCTTTTTTATCTGCCGCAACTTCTTTTTTCGCCTTATACTTCATCTGGTTGTGGGCGATGATTGGCGCCGTCGATGCAGCAACAGCGTATCGACGGCGGCATGGGGATCCGCCTCAGGCAAGCGTTGCCTGGGCGGTGGCAGTTGCCTGGTTCTGCCCCGGTTGCGGCCATGTCTATGCGGGCTCCAGACGCTTCGGATATCTTCTATTTGCCGCCTATTTACTGGCAATTCTGGCTGTTGTACCGGCCTACATGCAACTGTTCCACGACATTACCCAGCTGGCTGGCAGCGGGCAGCTGACGCCAAATAACCCCTATGCCGTAATCAACATGGTTCACGAATTGGTGGTCAGATTGGAACACGGCTTTGGCAAACTCCTTCAGGCCTCCGTCAAGTATTTTGCTATCGCCGGCACGGTTTACGCATTACGGCAGCGTCTTTCCGAAACGGATACTCGCTGGTCGCAGCCTTCGGCAAAATACGGTGCAGGCCTCGTTGGGCTCGGCTGGCTGTGCCCCGGAGCCGGCCAGCTTCTCCAGAAACGTGACTCGCTCGGCTGGGGCTTTCTAGCCGGCTACATCGGCAGCAAATTTCTTACAGGATTTTTGCTCCACCAAAATTTTATCGCTGTACCGACTGCGGACCTGTTGGACTGGCTATCAATAGCCATCAAATGGGGTTCGATGGGCGAAGCGCTATTTTGGATGATAAAAAAAGGCAGCGGCAATAAAAAACAAGAGGGGCATTTCTAAGTTGACTTATGAAATTTGCGCATCCCTGCCCTTCGCCTTCGGATCTCAATCCTCTTGACTCTGAAACTAACCTTTTGATAATAGGTATTCAAATCTTTATAAGATCACATCCAACCCAAAAGAATTTCTCAAAGAATTGCGGCTATAAAAGCCAAAAACAGATGCCTTTATCAAAAGGATTCAAAAGATGCCGGAAATGACCATTGAGCAGATTGAAGAGACCTTGCGAAAAGAGGTCCAGAAGATAGATAAAAGTGTCCAGGTAGCAGCGGTTGAGCAGAGCAAAAAAAAGAACTTCTATCGAGTCACCCTCCTCAAAGATAGAAAGTCGGGCAGCGCGGAACTAAAAAAGGATGTCATAAAGCAATACCTTTCTCAAGAAGGCGGGGTCAAAGAACTCAGAAGGGCGCTGGGCAAGGCGGTCAGCCATTTGAGCATCCGGTACGAGAGATAGCTAATTTCACCAGGAAATTTAAAGGAGCTCAAATGTTGCCATGCTCAAAGGAAAAGTTATCATGGCAAGATAGATCATTACAGTTTCTCCTGAAACCGAGATTGCGAATACCGCTAAAATTCTTTTGGAAAAACGAATTAATGGTCTGCCTGTAAACGATGCGTCCGGCAGGCTGGGCCTGGATTCTTCACTCTTTTTTTTCTCCGGTGACGCTGGATATTTCTTTTAAAACCCTCTCCAGGTTTTCCAGTTCCCTGCCGTATTCAGCCCAATTTCCCTGGCGCAGGTAAGCTTTGGCCTTATTATAGTGTTCCAGCGCCAAAACCCCGAGATTAGAAATATCCTGAGTTTGAGCGATGGATGGAGAAGCCAGTTGTTGGGGGAATATCTGCCTGCCTAATAATCTGCTTATCGCCTTATCAAGGTTTTCCTCCATAATTAGGCGATTGCCGAAAGCGACAATCACTCTTTTTAATTCAGGTAAGGCTGCAGCTTTTGATGTCTCCTTTTGCCTCGAAACCCGCCGAGCGCCCCTCTGAGATGCTCTGGGCGGGGACGCTTCGCTTTCTTCCTGTTTTGCTTCCAGATAAACCGGCTCGACATAGATAAATGTATCACTGAGGGGAATGGCCAAAAGATTGCCTCTGATGACTCTGGAACCTCTCTGACCCCACAAGCTCAACTCCCGGGAGATTTCGGTTTGCTGATCCACCCGCGCTTCAATCTGCATCGGTCCATAGACCAGTTTTTCCTTGGGTAGTTTGTAAACCAACAGATTCCCATAGTTGGGCAGGTCACTTCTGGCTGCCAGCCAACCAATCATATTATCTTTCTTGGAAGGGGTGAACGGTGTCATCAGGAGAAATTCTTCTTTTTCCTCTTCGGGCAGCTTTAGAATGATATAGTAAGGTTCCATTTCCTGCCGGCTACCGCCGTATAACTCATCCGGAATTTGCCAAAGATCTTCCTGGTTATAGAAGACCTGCACATCTTCCATGTGATATTTCGTATATGTACCCACCTGGATTTTAAAGAGGTCCCTGGGATAGCGGATGTGCTTTTTCAGATCAGCAGGCATTTCGCTGAAAGGCTTGAATAGATCAGGGAATATACTCGCATAGGTTTTAACAATAGGGTCTTTTTCGTCAATAATGTAAAAAGCCACATTTC
>JASFTL010000580.1:0-3041 GCA_050053555.1 Desulfobacterales bacterium | reverse complement strand
TAACTGTTTGATATGAATAGAAATGTTGGCGGAAGTGCATGGGAATCGAACCCACCCGGGACGGTTTTAGCGCCCCACACCGGATTTGAAGTCCGGGAGCTTCACCAGATAGCTGCGCACTTCCCATCGTAAATTGACTATTTTCGATTGTTGATTGTTTATTTATGGCATATGATCCATCTACAATTATTATTCGAAGAAATCAAACGACTTCCACCAATCAACAATTATCAATCGTCAATCATCAATGGCGCATTATTATAATCAATGCTTTTTTTGTCAATATTTAAGTCCGACCCTTACCGTGAAGTATTTTAGAAGGATTTTACAAACGGATGCATGCTTATTTTGACTGTTTTTCCGGCATCAGCGGTGATATGACGCTGGGTGCTTTAATTGATCTGGGTGTGCCGCCCGAATGGCTGCAGGCTGAGCTTTCCCGCTTGCCGCTGACCGGATTTCAACTGGCGGTCACAGCCACGGTGCGCAACGGAATTTCAGCGAATCTGGTCAACGTTGAAGTCCATGATTCTAAAACGTCACGGGATTTCAAAGAAATCAAGTCACTTCTGGAGAACTGCCCCCTGTCTGAAGCCGTAAAATCAACCGGCTTGAACATATTTGAAAAACTTGCCCGCGCCGAAGCCGCGGTCCATGGTTGCGCTCCGCAAGACGTTCATTTTCATGAGCTGGGCGGGGTTGATGCCATTGTCGATATTGTGGGCACAGCTCTGGGCTTGGAAAAGCTGGGCATCAAAAAGGTGACGGCTTCCAAACTCCCGCTGGGTTCCGGTTTTGTGGACTGTCAGCACGGCAAACTTCCGGTTCCGGCCCCGGCCACCATCGAAATTCTTAAAGAGGTGCCGGTTTACGGGACTGAAACAACCGGCGAGCTTGTCACGCCGACAGGCGCCGCTATTATTGCTTCTCTGGCCGAATCATTCGGGCCATTGCCGGAAATGCAGCTTTTAAAAACAGGATATGGTGTCGGTCAACGGGAATTGCAGGACAGGCCCAATCTTTTACGCGTCATAACCGGAATTCCGGCGGATCTAAAATCGGATTTGACCGAAGCATTGCATTCCGATCAAATCATCATCTTGGAAACCTGCATCGATGATATGAACCCGGAACTCTTCGGATTTTTAATGGAGCGCGTTTTTGAAGACGGCGCACTGGATGCCTACTGGATACCGGTTCACATGAAAAAAAACAGACCCGGCACCATGGTTCAGGTTTTGTGCAAAGAATACCGCAAAGACGCGCTCATCCGGCGCCTGCTTGCCGAGACTACCTCCCTTGGTGTGCGTTACTACAGTGCGCATCGACAGCTGCTTGCCCGGGATGAACTGACAATTGCGACCTCTCTTGGTAAAGTCCGCGTGAAACGGATCAAGGATCCTGAAGGCAACACGCGCCTGCTGCCGGAGTATGAAGTCTGCCGGGAGGTTGCCCTTCAGAAGAAAATACCCTTGCGGGTGGTTTATGACATCATTGCCAGGGAAGCTGCGGAAAAATAACAACAGACGAAAGCGATGTTGCAACGTCATCAGCGGATTGACGGCAATTCTCCGTGAATTGCAAAAGCGTTGAGATTGCTTCGCCCGGATTATTTATCCGCAGATTTACGCAGATTCAAAAAATTAGTATAAATTCGTTACGGATTCCAACGGACGCACACAGATAATTTGGCTGAGTGACTGGTTCTACTAAAAATGCTTCGGCGATATCAGCGGATAATACTAAAAATCCACGTAATCTGCGTCATCTGTGGACTATTTCTTTTGCCTGATATTATCAGAAATTGTCGATGCATTGGCTTGCAGCTTGACAATCGTCAGTTCAGGTTATAGAGACGGGCCATGAAATTTCGCGAACGAGCGGTTCTGTTTCTGGCGACCGGCTTTTTTATCGGGACCGTTCCCTTTGCCCCCGGTACCTTCGGCGCTATAATCGGTCTGCCGGTTTGTTTTTTGATCTCTAAACTCAATATATTTATAGCCGTCATTTGCACGCTTTTGTTTATCTTTTTTGCGATCTGGATGGCAGCCGCTGCTGGGAAGATAGTAAAAAAAGAGGATCCCGCTGAAATCGTCATCGATGAAATTGCCGGGCTGATTGTCACCTTTGTGGGTTTGCCCTTTACCCTGAAAACGGCCATCGCCGGATTTATCATCTTCAGAATATTTGATATATGGAAACCGTTTCCCATCCGGTCTCTTGAAAAAAAAGTTGCCGGTGGACCCGGAATCGTCCTTGACGACGTGATGGCTGGAATTTATGCGAATCTTATCTTAAGGCTTGCAATTTATATGACGGCTATTGTTTAATTAGGTGAGTGAAATCATTGAAGTTGAGAAAGGTAATCAAAACGTTGAACACAGAAAAGACTGCTGAAACCGAAAGCGAATATCCCAAGAAGGGCGCGCTTAGAGAAAATATTGAAGCCATTCTGGTCGCAATTGTGATTGCACTGTTCATCCGGACGTTCGTTGTTCAGGCCTTCAAAATCCCTTCAGGCTCGATGAAACAAACACTGCAGATTGGTGACCACATTCTGGTCAATAAATTTATATACGGAGTGAAAATACCGTATCTGCGCGAGACGATTATTCCACTTAAAAAACCCGATCGGGGCGACATCGTCGTTTTTAAATATCCGGTTGACCCCAACAAGGATTTTATCAAGCGTGTCATCGGTATTCCGGGCGATGAGGTTGAGATTCGCGACAAGAAGCTGTATGTCAATCAAAAGCGGGTCAATCATGACTATGGTGTCTATACGGATTCGCGCGTTTTGTCTGCAAGCGTCCGCCCCCGAGATAATTTTGGGCCGGTAACCGTACCGGAGCATTCGCTTTTCGTGATGGGAGACAACCGGGATGAAAGTTTTGACAGCCGTTTTTGGGGTTTTGTGGATTACAAAGCGCTCAACGGCAAGGCCTTTATTATCTATTGGTCGTGGGATAAAGAAAACTTTGGTGTCAGATGGAATCGGCTCGGCCGAATTTTAAAATAAAGCATGCAAAATGATCCATCGA
>JASFTL010000579.1:0-3041 GCA_050053555.1 Desulfobacterales bacterium | reverse complement strand
AGCAGCCTCGACCTTAACGGCCAGATACCGGGTTTGTTTAATCTGCTTGGCACGGGCAACCGTTTCTTGAATCTCGCCGAGAAAATTCATAAATACCATACCTTCTTTCATGCCCAGCTTCCGTCCCAACATATCAAGGGCCTGGATCCCGCTGGTGCCCTCATAAATGGATGTAATTTTGCAATCTCTGGCATATTGCTCGACCAGGTAATCCTTTGTATAGCCGGCCCCGCCAAAAAGCTGGATGGATTGGATGCAGACTTCATGTCCTTTAACAGCCATATAATCTTTGACCACCGGGGTCAGCATCGAAAAAAGATCGGCGTGACGTTCGCGATCCTCGGCGGTTTCGGAAATATGGCCTTTGGTACCCAGCACGGTCATATAATAAAAAAAGCTGCGCATCCCGTCCACATATGACTTCATCCATAAAAGATTGCGGCGAACATCGGGGTGTTTGATAATCGGAACCGATGGCGCACTTTGATCCATGAAATTTTCCAGATCTCTTCCCTGGATACGCTCCCGGGCATAATTAACCGCCAGCAGGTAAGCCGATGAAGCATACGTCAGTGCCTGAAGTCCGGTGCTCATGCGGGCGCTGTTAATCATGTTAAACATGATTTTCATTCCCTCGCGCTCTTTGCCTAGTAAATAACCGATGCACTCTCCTTTACTGCCTAGTGTCATACTGCAGGTGGCGCTGGCATGAATACCGTGCTTTTCTTCAACTCCCGTACAGACAATATCGTTGCGCTTGTTTAAGCTCCCGGTTTTGTTGACAAGGAATTTCGGAACGATGAAGATGGAAATCCCCTTGGTGCCGGGCGGATCTTTTTCGATGCGCGCCAAGACCGGATGGATAATATTTTCGGTTAAGTCATGCTCACCATTGGTAATAAAGATCTTGTTGCCACTTAATGTGTAAGTGCCGTCTGGATTACGAATAGCAGTGGTGGTGAGAGCCCCTACATCGGAGCCCGCTTCAGGCTCGGTCAGAAGCATGGTTCCCCCCCATTCAGCGGAGGTCAGCTTTTTGACGTATATATTTTTCTGTTCCTGGGTGCCGTATAAATGAATCATGTGGGCGGTGCCGTTTCCCATAGTGGCATAGCAATATAGCGGCCAGTTGGCCGCCAAAAAATACTCAGCAGCCGCTGCACCCAAAAAAGCCGGAGCTCCCTGACCGCCCATCTCGGTGGGCACACTCAGGTTGTTCCACTCTCCATCCTTGACAAGATGGAAGACTCGGTGGAAGCTCTGCGGCACCTTCACGGTCCTGTTTTCGAAGCGAACACCTTCTGTGTCCCCCTCGGCCAACAGCGGCAGTAACTCTTTAATCGCCAATTCGCGGGCTTCTTTCATGATCATTGAACAGGATTTTTTATTAAATTCGCTATACTTTTCATGGCCAAGGATTTCTTCACAATTCATCTGATCCCAGATGACAAAATCTTGATCGCGTCTATCGGCCAACTGCTGCCTCATCGTCAAAACTCTCCTTTCTTTGCATGCATTAAAGCGTCAGGTGCAGAATATATTTGCGGCTTGGAGAGACACCGGTATCACGACAGTCGATATAAATCTGTCAATTCTATGTTTAGCGCGTATTCTGCATGAGGTCAATTGCCTTCCTTCCAATGAGACAGGTAGTTACGGCGTGTTGCTTCCCATTTCTTTGTTGACTTTGTTTTAATTGCTGCATTATGGAGTTTAAGCCGGCCAATTGAATCAAATTAAAACGTATTGTTTAAATGGAAAAATCGAACAGCACGAACGATTTTGGCCATGATGTCTTTCGATATTATTAAATGAAGGGGGCTTAAAATGAGACGAAACTATGACTTCAACGGCAAAGTGGCTCTTGTCACCGGCGGAGGCCGGGGTATTGGCAGGGCAATCGCTCTGGGATTAGCTGAATGCGGGGCCAATGTGGTTTTAGCGTCACGGACCAAAGATGAGCTTGATAAGGTCGTTGATGAAATCAAGCAAAAAGGGGGCAAAGCGTTTGCCCAGGTGGCGGATTTGATGATCATCGAAGACATAAATGCCCTTGTAGCGGCCACTGTGAAAACCTTTAACGGAATTGATATTCTCGTCAATAATGCGGCCAGAAGTATCATGGTGCCCTTGATGGATTTAAGGGAAGACGGCTGGGATAAAATTTTTGCAATTAACTGCAAGGCTGTATTTTTGCTGGGCCGTTCTGCTGCCAAGATCATGGCCAAAAATGGGGGCGGAAGGATTATTAATATTTCCACCGTTGGGGCTGTGCGAGGTGGTGGCGGGATGTCCGCTTACCACGTCAGCAAAGCAGCCCTGTCAATGCTTACCAAATGTATGGCTGTCGAGTGGGCCTCTTTGAAAATCAATGTGAATGCCGTCGGGCCCGGACTTACCAAAACGGCTTTTAGTCAGCCCATTTGGGGAAATCCGGAAGTCGAACAATTGGTTGCGGCCAAAATTCCAAAAGGTCGGTTGGCCGAGCCTGAAGAAATCGTCGGTGCGGTGCTGTTCCTCTGCTCTGAAGATTCCGGCTATATTACCGGGGAGACGATCTATGTAGACGGCGGCACCCTGGCCAATGTATAACCATGCGGGGACCAAAGTCATTATCATCCATTCTGAGTTTCATGCGATTCCGGAAAACATCAGAGACAAATTGGAAAACGTTCAGAAAGTTGTCATCATCGATGGGGACGAAGATGCCGTGGCCACCGAATTAAAAGGGGATGTGGCCGATGAGCAATTGCTGCAATCCGGGTCAGCGGCTTATGCATTTGCAGATATTGACGAAGATGCCAAGGCCTGGCAAGACGAACCCTGGAATGATGTTGAAGTACTCAGCGGAAAAGTGATGCAACCCGGACGGGATAAGAAGAAAACCATCCTTTTCGGCAAATGCATGTACCAGGCAAATAAAGACAATGCCAACATCCGGGAAATGATTCCCATTAGGGGCTGCCCGCCCAAGCCGGATCAGATTGTCAAAGCCTTTCAGCAAGCCGGGATCGATGTTGGCCCCGAAATTTTGAAAAACA
>JASFTL010000578.1:0-3045 GCA_050053555.1 Desulfobacterales bacterium | reverse complement strand
GATCCCCCTTTTGAAATATCGGACAAACATATTCGTGCAAAGTGCCGAGATCAATTATCGCTGCCCGGGCCGGTTCGGGAGCTTCCCAAGCTTTTATTCACGAGCATTCGTAAACGTGCTTATCGGTCTGTTTTGGATAAAGGCATTTTCCCAACAGGGTACCATCAGGTTGTATTGTCCTCCAATCGAGAACTAGCCGAGAGGATCGGCAAGCGGACCGACCATAACCCTATCATGCTCACCGTTCAGACTCGGAAATCAGTCGAAAAAGGGGTCACGTTTTATCAAACCGGCGAGCTGCTTTACCTAGCCGAATCCATACCGACCAGTTGCTTTAGCGGACCGTCATTGCCAAAAGAAAGGCTTGAAACAAAAAAGCCGGACGACGCAGATAAAGCCAGTCAACCCAAAATGGCGGGTAGTTATTCGATCAATCTGGCCGATACGGTGCGCCGCAAGCCAGATGGCCGAAAACTGCAAAAGCGGCAAATGAATTGGCAGGAAAAGAAAAAGCGGATAAAAAAACAAAAACGAAAACGCGAGCGACCGCCTTGGCGAAAATAAAGAGGCGCCTACAGCGCCTCTTGTAATTTGTTATTCTAAAAAGAAATTGACAATCGCCGGCAAAGTTGTTACCAAACTTTTCCGATCACTGATAAAAACGGGCCGTTAGCTCAACTAGGCAGAGCACCTGACTCTTAATCAGTAGGTTGAAGGTTCGATTCCTTCACGGCCCACCAACATAAAAAAAGCTTTCAGGCATTCGTTCCTGAAAGCTTTTTTTAAACCAGGCAGAAACCTAAAAGGGTGCCTACCAGTCCCACAAATACATCCGCTGTATCCGGCGTTCGATCAGGGATAAAAAATTGCACACCCTCGATAATAAAAGGATGTATCAGTATCAGACCCAAATAAGGATATTTAAAGCGTTTGAACGTTGGATATGATAGCGCCATCATCATACCCAGAATAAAATGCTGTAAGGTTGCCTCGTCTATCATGGCAGCAGTTTCCTCCGTAAACGGAAAACCATAAACAAGCAATTAATAACAAAATCCGAAAAAAACAAGGTTAAATTGTCAATCCCGAAATATTTATTGATTTTGAATTTAAAAATCCAATTTATTTGTATTTAATGTTGACAGTTCATTTTTAACAATGTTAGTAAAAGCGATTTTAGTTTCAAACCATTATTAGCTTCATAGATCCTTGCTCTGGACGAAAACAGGGCTTTATCAGCCAAAAGGAGGAATTATGCGACGATACGAGACAATTATCATTTTAGATCCGGATCTGACTGCGGAGGAACGACAAACGGTCTTAAAAAGAGTCCAAGATGTGATTGAGCAACAAGACGGTTATATGGCGTTGATCGATGATTGGGGCTCCCGAAAGCTCGCCTATGAAATCAAAAAGAAAGAACGCGGCTATTATGTTCGATTCGACTTCTGCGGAACTGCAGCAATCGTCGATGAAATAGAACGATTTTTTCGAATTGATGATCGTGTTCTGAAATTTATGACGGTGTTAATTGATAAAATCGTTGATATTGAAAAAATCAAAGAAGAAGTTGCCGCGGCTGAAGTAAAAACAGATGCGGCTGAAAAACAGGTGGCGCCATCCGGATCAGAAACACCTGACGTTCAGGTAAAGCCCTCTGAAACCGAGATCTCCGAAGAGCAGACGAAACTTTCTGAATTAGAGACACCCGAACAACAGTCAGAACTTTCCGAAACACAGATTGCTGAACCCGAGGGCAACAAAACCGACACAATCCCTACAGAAAGCGAGGAGGAAACAAAATAAAATGGCTGCCCATGTCCGTCATTCAGATAGAAAACCAAAACGGAAAAAACGAATTTATCATCGGCGTAAAGTTTGCCGGTTTTGTGCTGATACGAGTCTGGTCATTAATTACAAGGACCCTAAGGCACTGAGATACTTTCTCACCGAACGCGGAAAAATTATTCCCAGACGAATATCAGGCAGCTGTGCAAAGCATCAGCGTGAATTGACTCATGCAATCAAGCGCGCACGCACGATTGCCTTGCTGCCTTATGTCGGATCCGTTGAATTCAATTGATATCCGCATTGCTGGGGGAAGAATATTCCTCAACCGCCCGGGATAAGTTGGGGAGATGCTAAAAGATATTGCAAATGGTGTCTTGATCACCAGCCTGATATTTGCTGTCTCTATTTTGATCCCTATATTTGGATTTTTCTGCAGCCTGTTTATCCCCTTACCGACGCTATATTATCGCCTCAAGCTTGGCAGGACAACCAGTGTCATTATCCCGGCCTTAGGATTCATCATCATGGTTGTCGTCATAAGCAGCTTCACGCTTGATGTTATGTTCTTTGCTGAGCTACTGTTGCTGGGCTTTATTCTAGGGGAACTGCTGGAGTCTCGAACTTCGATTCATAAAACCGTGCTATATTCGTGCGGTGTGGTTCTCATTAGCGGGATTATCAGCCTGTTTGTTTACAGCATTGCATCCGGCAAAGATCTGATCAGCATTTTATCTCAATACGTGGCCCAGAATATCGAGCTCAGCCTGATGCTGTATCAAAGCTTGGGAATGCCTGAAGAAAATCTCCGCTTGATACAAGACTCGCTGGACAAAATCCAGTATATTTTAATCGGTATTATTCCGGGATTAACAATTACCTCGACGTTACTGGTGATATGGCTCAATATTCTGTTATCAAGGGCGGTACTCAAGAGCAGGGTTCAGTTTCATCCGGATTATGAAAAATTAAATCAATGGCAGGCACCTGATTACCTTGTTTGGGCGGTAATTGGCTGCGGTTTGTTTATGCTGTTTCCGGCCAGTGCCGCTAAATTGATCAGCTTAAATGCATTGTTGATTTTGATGGCGATCTATTTTTTTCAAGGTATTGCCATCGTATCGTTTTTTTTTGAAAAGAAACAGGTTCCTCGATTATTTAGAATTATCGTATACACGCTAATTGCCTTGCAACAATTCGTGCTGATCGTTGTGATTGGAATTGGACTTTTCGATGTGTGGTTCAATTTTCGAAAAC
>JASFTL010000577.1:0-3049 GCA_050053555.1 Desulfobacterales bacterium | reverse complement strand
CATAATTATCGATTACCGGTAGGACAGCTGCCTGCCACACTTGAAGCTCACTCGGAGGCAGATCAATAATTTCTACTCCCTTGGACAAACCAAACGCTTTGCCGATGAAATCAACGGCATTCCACGTCAGGATATAGCGCTCCTTGTACTCTCCAACAAGTTTGTCAAAGATGGCCTTAATGTCCGGCGGCAACTTATTGTAGCTGTTCTTGTTCATCACCAGGTAAAAGGGAAAGGGATGGTTGATTTGCCAGATTGACGTTGTATATTTGACAACTTCGGCAAACTTGAACGCGAAAAGGGTTTCAAAGTTTGAGGTCTCCCCATCGATGACACCTTTTGAGATCGCATCATACACTTCCATCATGGGTGTGGGAGCCGGGGTTCCACCCAGTGCCTTGATAATCTCGCCAGGCAGCCCGGGTGCCCTGATGGTGAGGCCCTTGAGGTCCTCCAGCTTGCGTATGGGTTTCTCGGCAGTGGCGATGGCACTGTTGGGAGAAGCATTCAGCCACAGCACCTTGACCTGATCGAATTCCTTGGGCTTAAATTCGTGATAGAAATCATTGAGAACTTGACTGGCGACCCAGGCACTGGGATAGCCGAGAGGCAGACCGGCGGCTTCGGTCACCGGCATGCGGCCGGCGGTGTAATACACATGGGAGTAGCCGATATCGGCAATTCCACTCACGACCCCCTCAAACACCTTCGGCGCTTTCAGCAATGAGCCGCCGGCAAAGTAGTCAACCTTGACTGCGCCATTGGTGCGCTTTTCCAAATCGCGGCAAAATTCTTCTAATACTTTGGATTGGAAAGCCGGGGGGGGAAAATACATGGCTACTTTTAGCCTTATCACCTTTGCGGAAGATTCCGGTAGGTTAGGGCCCGGAAGTATAAACGCCAGACTGATGATTAAGGCGACGGGCAAAGATATCAGTAAAGTTTTTTTCTTCATCGGTCGCTTACCTCCTTTTCTGAAGCGTTAAAAATCATAGATTGCTCATCGGATTTGATTTCCGTTGACCACCTCCTTGCCGAATGAACATAATTTATCGTCTTAATTGATTCATCGTAAATTCGGCTCATCTATCCAGCACATCTTACTTAGAAGTTTTCCAAAACCCTGTCAATGAATTGGTTGCGATAGTTGTAATTCCGGTTGCGAAAGAAAAGCTTTCGGATTTACGATTGGAAGTCAAAAGGATAACTGTTATCAAATGATGGGCACTGAACCCAGATGCCGTTGGGTGCCAAAAAGTTTCATAATATGAAATAGCGGTTCAAATGATGTTTGACGCTAACCCATGGCATTGTTAAAGTCAAGCAAAAAACCACGCCGTGGTAATCAAATAGAAAATTGCAAAGAAAATCGCCACCATGTTTAAGCGCTTCGTTGTGACAAGATCCCAAAAGAGCGGGCCTACCGTTAACCACAATCCAGGAATTTGCGTGAAGAGAATACGCCGATGAGTGTCGCTAAAAAATTATCAGACGGGTTAAGATTCTATTACGGTTGGATCATTGTGGCGGTGGCGCTGATCTCGATGGCCTTCTGGTTGGGGATCCGGTCCAGTTTCGCGGTGTTCTACGTCACCCTGCTGGACGAATTTCCCTGGAATCGTGCAGATTCCGCCGGGGTGCAATCACTGGCCCTCATCACCTATACGATCATGGCACCGCTGGTGGGAGGCTTGATTGACCGCTTCGGTCCTCGCCGCGTCATCGTGCCGGGAATTTTAATCCTAGCTTTGGGATTGATGCTCTGCAGCTTAATTGAAACCCTCACCGAGTTTTACCTGTTTTACGGTGTGGTTGCGGGAACCGGTATCCCCTGCATTAGCATTGTCAGTTACTCGGCTATCTTGGCCCATTGGTTTGAAAAAAAGCGCGGTTTGGCCAGCGGGATTGCGGTCTCGGGCATTGGGATAGGCACCTTTTTGTTGGTTCCAATGTCCCAGCAATTCATTAACATGTGGGGCTGGCGCATAACCTATGCGATCACCGCTTGCCTGGTTCTGGTCGTATTAGTGCCGGCCAATGCGCTTTTTTTGAGACACAAGCCCGAGGAATTGGGGCAACATCCTGACGGAACGAATTCAGCGGAAATGCATAGGAATCATCATCCCCAGGATAAATCAACTCCTCATCAAAGTGGTGACTGGACGCTCAAAAAGGCTCTTAAGACCCTGCGGTTTTGGGCGTTGATCATTTTTCCATTCGTGGGATTCATCGGAGTTTTTATCATTCTTGTCCACAACGTACGATTTCTCGTTGATCAGGGAGTCGCTAAAATGACGGCCGCGGTTATCTTTGCAATTGTGGGGATTATTTCATCCATTTTTAGAGTCTTTTGGGGGTGGCTCTCAGACCGCATCAGCCGCGAATTAACGTACACTTTGGGAATCATTTGCGCCTGTCTGGGTGTCGGTTCCCTGCTTTTATTCGAGACAATGGGATCAAGCATCTTTATTTATGGTTTTTCTATATTTTTCGGGATTGGCTGGGGGGTGACCGCTCCGATGTTTATGGCGGTCGCAGCGGATCTATTTAAAGGAAGAATATTTGGTCTGATCTATGGGTTTTTGGAAGCCGGCATCGGGATCGCCGGTGCCTTTGGTGCCTGGATGGCAGGATTTATTTTCGATAAAACCCAAAGCTATCAGGCAGCCTTTGTCCTCGTGATCGCCGCCTTTATAGTATCGGGCATTTTTGTCTGGCTGGCTGCTCCCCGAAAATATCGCGGTGTCGGACATTAAAATGCACAGCCATCGGCCAAATTGAGCGGCCGCTATCGACAACCCAGAAGGCTTACGGCAAAATTGAATTATTTCCGATTCTGATTTTCTTTTTTATATCTTTTATCAATGCCTGTTTATCGATTTTTTCTGCTTTTGTATACGGCAGCGCATCGACAAACTCGATTCTCTCGGGCAATTGGAGCACCGAAGCGCCCCGGTCCTTTAAAAAGGATATGATCGTCTCAAAGTCCAATTCAATCCCGGATTGAAGCTGCACATAGGCACAGGCTTTTTCTCCCATTTCCGCGTCG
>JASFTL010000576.1:0-3049 GCA_050053555.1 Desulfobacterales bacterium | reverse complement strand
ATGTTGAACTTCTTCAGGCTTGCTGGATTGTATCCAATCGCCGCTCCACGATCGCGGTTTGCTACCCATGTGAGACTCTCGAGAAGGACACCAACGCCCTTTTGCCGGGCCATGTCGATGAGTTGGGCATAGTAGTCATGCAGCATTTCGCGGCCCTCTTCCGTCTCGAGCAGCGGATAGGACGCAAATCCAGGCAGATCGATCCCTCGATTGAAGATAAGGTCGGTCTCCATGCCCGTGTACGAGACGAAGATGCCCTCTCCGAGTTGGGGCAAAACTGTCCGGTATTTCACCATTATGAATCTCCTCAATATCGTTGCAAGCAGTTGGAGTCTCGTTCTGAATAAAAATAGATATTAACTAATCGGCTAGTTTTCGCTCCACATAGGACTATTATATGGTCGGCTTATCTCTGATCCAGATTATTTGTGGCCACCATGTTTTACAAGTAGTTCCATTAATTCTTTAAAACCGCCAAATTCAGCCCACCACAAGGGAGTATTGCCATTTTTGTCAACAGCATTTACATTAGCGCCCTTAGAGATGAGCAGTTTCACCAAATCTTTATAGCCTCGATCCACTGCAAGATAAAGTGGAGTTGCTGCAGATGCGTCTCTAGCTTCTATATTGGCTCCTTCTTCAATTAAGCGCTTTAACTTATCCAAGTTTTCTTCTTTAACAGCTTCATGTAAGCCTTCAGCGAGGGCAAGACTGCTTAACGAACAAATGATTATATAAATGTAGAATAAAATGGATTTCCATCGTTTTCCTATGCTAAGCATAATAAATATCCTTGATTTTTAATTTTAGGTGAACTTTAAAAGTTAACAATATTACCTAAAACCAAATATGTACCAACCCGCAAATCGTGTAACGCAGAAGATTCTAATCCCAAAGGCTTTAAAAAAGCAAAAAACCTGTGCTGCATAACAGATCGTACAAATAATCTGGCTGTCCGACAGCCCCTTCCAATTGTAGTTGTCTATTTATTTTTTTTCTAAAAGTATATTAAACGACTATATACTACCAATCAAAAAACAACCGAAAACACTTTCAGTAGAGTGCGAAAAGAATTAGAAAAGATTATCACTTCGAAGAGCCGATCAAATGATTAAGCCGATCGATACCAATACTGGCGTAAGGATATTGATTGCTACGTTTATTCCCATTGAAGGAATCAATTTTTTATTGTTCTCCGCATAGCGATAGGAGCCAATACACACCGGAACAGCTAAAATGGCAGTTGCAAGTCCGATAAGACTCGCCTTAGGTAGATATTGATTGTAGACGCCCAAAATCAAAGTTAGGTACGCCATCAACAGGAACCCAACATACACCAAACTGCTGGCACGACGACCGATAACAATTGGCAAATGCTTACGACCAACATCACGGTCTGCTTCTACGTCCGGAAATTGATTCAGTAGCAATAAATTGCTTACCAAAAAAAACGGAATCAGCGATGCAACGAATGCTGTCCAGGTATAGCTTCCTGTTAGAGCAACATGGGTGCCAATTACCATGAAGGGACCAAAACCCAGACCCGGTGCAACTAAGCAGATATAAGGATGGTGAGCAATCCATGGTGTGTAGAAAATCAGCAGAAACAAACCCGGTATACCTGTAGCAAGCAAGGCAGGGCCACGCACCATTAAAAAATAAATCCCAATTCCGACTACAATGGTAAATGTGGCTATAGCTATAACCAATGCATATTTAACCATGTGGGGATTTGCCGGGAGAGTACCGCTTCCTCCACTAAATGGAGTACGTTGCGTTTGAAAATCTAACCCACTTTTAAAATCAAAATATTCATTAAAAGCATTCACGCTGATATGAGCCGAAACTGCGCCAACAAGCACCATGATCAACTGAAAAGGTGCAACATACCCCTGTGTCCAAAGCGCCGCCCCAAAACCAAGGGCAACACAGGCCGGAGTTAAAATTAAGAAGGGCAATCGCATTGGGCCCAGAATATATTTGGTCTCAACCATCTTACTCATATTTTTCAGCTTCTACGTGTTTTGAGATAGGTCTCCGACTGATCATCTGACTGCATCTGGTATGGGCTCGATCGCAATCTGTTTTGGCCAGTTGACGAGCAAAACACCGATCAAAACCAATACGAAACCCGCAATAAAACTAACCGTCAGTTTTTCTCCCAAAAGGATTGCCCCTAATATGATCGCGACCATAGGATTCAAATTTATGTACACCGCAACTTGGGTGGGTGTTAGCCGCGCCAGGGCGAATGTCCACAAAAAATAACCGGAGGCGCCGCCGCAAATCCCTAAAAACAGAATCAGGAGGACTGACTGTAATTCAATCTCGATTAGTGCTTGAGAAAGTCCTTCCACAAATGCAGCTGGAATTAACAAGCACGTTCCGGTTATCGGTAATCTCATTCAATTTAGTTCATACATCCCTGGAAAGGCGTAAATATAATGAAATTTACAGATCGTTTTTGCAATTGAGTTTAAACTCAGCCTGTTTTCCTTCATGGTATTGTAATTTTATTGAGAACCATAAATTTAAAAAAAAACGTGGCTAATGCAATTCTGAGAGCTCTTTCTTGTATTTATCAGCCCAACCATCCGCCCCACAGTCCTTAAAGATTTTAATTGCCTCAACTAAATACTCTGTAGTTTTCGATAAATCGCCTTTGCGCTTAAACAGTTCAGCATATTGGGCATAATTCTTGGCCAAATGCCACCATATCAAGCCATTTTTTTTATCCGTTTCGATGGCTCTTTTTATCCATTCCTCTACCTCAGAAATGTGCCCATTATCAATATTCAATAAAATTTCACTGATATGCCTTGCCACCATACCTTCATATAATTTTATTTTATTCGCGTTCGCATGCTCATTCAGGGATTCTAAATCAATATCCTTTTCACCATTCATCACCTCTGCTCTTACTAAAGCTATTTTCTTGGAGCTAATTACAGAGGGCCAAACTTTGCAATATTCCAGGAGCAAGGCTGCTTTGCTGTGATAATCTTGAGATTTTTGATACTCATTCTTATCAAAATAGGTTTCGCCTAAA
>JASFTL010000575.1:0-3049 GCA_050053555.1 Desulfobacterales bacterium | reverse complement strand
TCAAGTTTTGGTGATATTTTTGAGGATTTTTTTGGTTTTACATCCCGACGACGCTCCAGGAGCCGCGCCATGCCCGGCGCTGATCTTCGCTATGATCTAAGCCTGGATTTCATGGAAGCGGTCTTTGGATCCGAAACCGAGATTGAAATCGAAAAGCGGCAAATCTGCAATGAATGTGGCGGCAACGGATGTGAAACGGGCACTGAACCGGAAAGTTGCCGGCACTGCGGCGGCACCGGACATGTTTCCCGAAGCCAGGGATTTTTTACCGTGCGTACCACCTGCCCCACCTGCCGCGGTAATGGCCAGATCATTCCCCATCCCTGTCCGAAATGTCGCGGAACGGGCCAGGTGATGGCCCGCAAAAAAGTCGCGGTCAAGATTCCTGCCGGCGTCGATCACGGCTCGCGACTACGCCTGACCGGTGAGGGCGAACCGGGTGTGTATGGGGGCCCTCCGGGCGATCTTTATGTTTTCATCCATGTTCAGCCCCATGAGTTCTTCAAGCGTCAAGACACCGATATAATATGCGAGATTCCAATTTCATTTGTTCAGGCCGCCTTGGGTGACAAGATCAGCGTGCCAACCTTAAATGGCAAAAAAACTCTTAAAATTCCTAAAGGTACCCAGCCCGGAGATATTTTCCATTTTCATGGTGAAGGTATCCCATCATTAAGAGGACATGGACGCGGGGACCAGATCATCCAGGTTGCGATTAAAACGCCCACCCATCTTACCAAAAAGCAGGAGGATCTTTTACGCGATTTTGCCAAGCTCGAATCTAAAAAGCTGTCGCATAAAATAAAAAACATTCTCAAAGGGGACGCCAGCGAAGCAGCCAGCTAGGATATTTTGGATTGCAGATTGCGGATTTTACAATACTGACGGGGACAGAATTAGATCATATTTAGTTGATTGCCTTAATTTGTCTCCCATTGTTCCAATATGCCGTCATAACGCTGGAGCTTCACTACGTGGCCAACCTTTTAGTGGCTAAGGGCAAATACCTTTTTTAGAACCAGATGATTTTTCATTTTAAAATTATGGTTACGGACTGGGAAGATGTATGAACTAAAAGTTGTCACCCGTTTTGCAGCCGCGCATCAGCTAACGATGGTCGGATCCAAATGTGAAAATATGCATGGTCACAACTGGAAAATTGAGGTCTACGTAACCGGTGAAAAGCTAAATGCAGGCGGCGTCCTGGTGGACTTTGGGGAGATAAAGGCCCATCTGGACGAAGTGATGGAAAAATTGGACCACAAATTTTTAAACGAGCTGGATTATTTTTCTGATGGAAACCCTTCCTCGGAAAACATTGCCTATTTTGTGGCCACAGAGCTGCAAACCAAAGTAGATAATTCATCAGCGCGGGTCAGTAAGGTCACGGCCTGGGAGTCCGATGATGCCTGTGCGACTTATATTGTCGAGTAGCGGCTCGCTTCCTTGGTGTAATTTTAGTCAGTTTTAACCCATCCCGTGCTTCAAACACCATATTGGTTTCAGGTGTCAGCATTCAAAAGTTCCGCCGGTGGCGGTTCAGGTTTCAGAAAAAAGAAGACATGTGGAATCAGATGGTCTTCATCAGGTTCGTAATCCTGACACCTGAACACTGAAACCTGACACCTCAATTAAGCTCCTTCCAGCGCGCTACCAATTCATCACGGGTGATAATACTGGATACATTCGGCACATGCTTACTGATGTTATCAAGCCCGCCTTCCTGGCGATCGACCAAAATAACAGCTTTGATAACATCCAGTTCCTCTGAGCGCGCCCGTTCGATGGCTTTAATGGTGGAGCCGCCGGTAGTGGCCACATCATCGATGATCGCCACCCGCTCACCGGGCTGGATATCGCCTTCGATCCAGCGAACAATCCCGTGGTCCTTGCGGGTTTTACGGATGGAAAAGGCATTTATGGGTTTCCTTTCTAATTCGGAGGCAAAAGCGGCAGCGATCGCTAACGGATCAGCGCCAAATGTTAACCCACCGACTGCAGTTACATCGTCGTCTTTAATCGCCTCAAATATCAGGTGTCCCACCAAAAATATTCCGCGCGCGCAAAGCGTGACCGGTTTACAATTCACATAAAATTGGCTCATCCGGCCTGATACCAGCTTAAATATCGGCTTTTCGCTGAATTTAAAAGATTTCTGACACAGCATATCGATGAGTTCTTTTTTCATTGCGATCGTTCCAGTACGGGGATGTTGAGGTTAAAAAAAAGCGATGCTTTGAATCATACGAAGAACCTAAATAAATTTATATCACGAAAACACGAAAATATAAAAACACGTAACCAAAATCAGCAAATCCGCTTGAATTCGCTTACCAAGAAAATATTGATTTTAAAACCTTGTTTCGATATAAAAAGGCCTCCACCGAAAAGGAAGAAGCCTGTCAATGGGATTCAGTGGAGGCTTTAAGCAAGGAAAACCCACAAAGGCACTCCTTGAACTCAATCGCTGTTTATCAGTAAAATGGACATGGGTCAAATGGTATCCCTAAACCGGACAAGCGCGTTGGAAAAAAGCGGGAACCCCGCTTTATTGGGGAACCCAAATGGTAACGTCTAAAATCTCGGATGGGTCACAATCAAGCTGCCGAGCCACCTAGAAATCGAATAAGGTAGGGTTTTATGATGCCACGCATGCATTTTCGGAATCTATTTTATTACCTCACCGTCGGATGCCTTCTGTTGTTTCCGCTTGCTTCATCCGCTGCCGAATCGGCCGAGGCGTTTTCGCTAAAAGAGACCATTAACAGGGCGCTCGAGGCAAACCTGGGACTCAAGCAATCCCAGGAAGAAGTCCGGGCAGCCCAGGAAATCAAAAAGTCGCGCATCACCGAGTTTCTGCCCACGCTCAGTGCATCCTACGACTATTTGCATCGTAATAAAGAGCTAACCCAGGAACTCACCGGTGTGGCAGCAGCCGAGTTCGTGGTACGCCCTCAAGATGAATATACCTTTGTGACGTCTTTTACCCAGCCGGTTTTCAGGGGATTTTCGCTGATCAACCAATACAAAATAGCGGATCTCGGTCTCG
>JASFTL010000574.1:0-3050 GCA_050053555.1 Desulfobacterales bacterium | reverse complement strand
ATAAGCTTCTTTGCATGTCAAAAGATAATTCGGATTTTTTAAAATCATATCGATAGTTGTTGCAATTTTCTTGTAATCCATAAAAAAGATAGTTTAAATCATTGAAACTACCAAGCAAAGGAGAGATGGGGTGGGAAAAAATCAAAGATTACATTGGGCCTGGATTATTTTCGGAATTTGTTGGATCAATCTATTTGTAAATTACTCGGCTCGACTGGGATATGGTGTTATACTTCCAGAAATGATCCGCACCCTCGGTTTCGGCAGAGCGGCTGTCGGATCCATATATAATTTTTACCTGATCGTATACATCAGCATCTCTCCTTTCACCGGCTATTTGACCGACCGGTTTGGAGCCCGCCGCGTCATTACCACGTGCCTGTTGATTTTGAGTCTTGGTATTTTTTTTATGGGCACTGTGAGTTCCTTGTGGCCGGCTTGCTTTTTTTTCGCGATAGCCGGTTTGGGAGCTACCGGTATGTGGGCGCCGGTGGTTGCTCTGGTGCAGCGATGGGTTGCGATCAAACGACGCGGCATTACGCTTGGGGTTGTCTCAACCGGTTTCGGTTTGGGATTGGCGACGATGGGGGCTGTATTTCCCTGGGTGGTTGATCATTTTAACTGGCGTTATGCATGGTATTTTTTAGGGGGCATGGCCCTGGTTTTGGTGCCGTTAAACGCGCTTTTTTTAAAAAGCGATCCGGAGTCCTCCGGTTTTCAGCCCTGGGGTCAAAAAGAAGCGCCTTTGAATCCAAACACAGATATACAGTCCCCAAAAACACAAATACCGCTGGGCACTTTGTTTAAGGACAGACGCTTCTGGCTAATCGGTCTTTCTTATTTTGCGGTCGCCTATAGCCTCTATTGTATCACCACGTTTATGGTGGACTATGCTGAATATCAGCTCGGACTGACAAAGGCCCTCTCAAGCCGGTTGGCCAGCGTCCATGGCATCGGCCAGGTAGTTGGTGTTTTAACCGTGCTGCCGCTTTCCGACTTCCTGGGTCGTAAAAAAACCATCCTCATTTCAAACGCGCTGATTGCCGCTGCACTGCTTGCTATACTCTTAGTAGGCAAGCAAGTGTTATTACTGTACTTTTTGGTAGGTTGTGTCGGCATTGCTTATGGTACCACATTTCCAATCTATGGGCTTTGTGCCGGAGATTATTTTCCGCGAGAGGCGATTGCCACCGTTGTCGGCGCATGGACCCCTTTTTACGGTTGTGGCGCCATATTAACGCATTGGATATCAGGTACTCTGCGAGATTCCACAGGGATCTACGATCATGCGTTTGTTATCTCGGCAGTCATGGCCTTCGTGGGTCTGATTTTAATGAGCCGGGTTAAAAAAATATCGAAGAATAACCCATAAAAAGCGAATTCTAAAGATACCAAAAGCTCGTAAACGCATTGGCACTGGAGTACTTAAGATTTCGGAATGCAGAATGCGGCCTGCGAAGAGCTCGGCCGAGTCGATTTCGGATTTTGAATGCACGATATGTTTGATATTTCAATCTGCAATCTTTACCCTTTGGAATCCTCCGAAGGAGGGCCGCCTCTGGCGGCATTCCACAGGGCGGGTCTAATATCTGCAATCGATTGAAAGGATGATGCATGAGTCGATTTTTAATGATTGATGTGGGTGCCGGAACAATGGATATTTTGCACTATGACACCGAAACGGATGTGCATTACAAGGCGGTGGTGAAATCACCGGTCAGGTATTTGAGCGAAAGGGCAAACCGTGTTGCCGGGAATCTCTTGGTTGTGGGCAATGAAATGGGAGGCGGCCCGATTACGCAAGCGATGATTGCGCGAGCGAAAGAGGCCGAAGTGGTAATGTCTGTTTCTGCGGCGGCGACGCTTAATCACGACCTGGAAAAGGTGAAATCCTGGGGGATAAAGCTGGTCGAAGATGAGCAGGCGGAAAATTTGAAAAAGAACAAAAGCTATACCATCATCACATTAGGCGATCTTGAACCGCAACGATTGGAGCAGATCGTAAAGAGCTTTGGTGTCCCATTTGAGTTTGATGCCGTCGCCATCTGTGCCCAGGATCATGGCGTACCCCCGCCGGGGGTATCCCATCTGGATTTTCGCCATAATTTATTTCAGGACTGCCTGGCGGACAATCCGTATCCGCATACCCTGCTTTACAGGGATGAAGATGTTCCGGATACAATGAATCGTTTGAAATCGATTGCCCGCAGCGCTTTGAGGTTACCGGCGGCGGAGATTTATGTCATGGACAGTGGCATGGTGGCCATTCTCGGAGCCTCAATGGACAGCCTGGCCCGAGGGAAAAAGCCGGTTTTGCTCCTGGATATCGCCACCTCCCATACGGTTGGTGCTGCAATGACTGGCGAAGAGCTTGCGGGGTTTTTTGAATATCACACCCAGGATATTACGTTAGAGAAGCTGGAAACCCTGTTACATGATCTGGCTGAGGGCAAATTAAGCCACCAGCAAATTTTAACAGAAGGTGGCCATGGCGCTTTCCTGCGCCAAGCCGTGGGGTTTAAGGCTGTTGAGGCCATCATCGCAACAGGTCCCAAACGCAAACTGGTTGCACGATCGCATCTGCCGATTCAATTTGGATCACCCTGGGGAGACAATATGATGACCGGAACCGTTGGATTGTTGGAAGCCCTGCGAAGGCGCAAAGGGTTGAAGCCGATTGTTTATCTGTAATGCAAAATGATAGCGTTAAACACTTGCCGCTTCCCGTAATGGCATTATTCTTAAAAAAGAAGCGAACCGATTTTATAAGCGTATTGGCACATCGAACGATGATCACAAAAAAAGTTACACATTTGCGGCTGTCCGATCGGGATCTGGACTTTTTGGTCGAGGCCGTTACGCCCAATGTCGGCGATAAATCTCGTTTGAAGAAAATAATTCAGAAAGACGAAGATTTCCGTCATTCGTTTATCGAAGACGAAAATGTTTTTCGGAAACTGATGCTTGACGACGAAATTTTCTTAAAGATTTCTCCGAATCTCTTTTTTGAGATGCTGTTGCGTAAGGCGGCCAAAGAGCTTTCCAGGGTT
>JASFTL010000573.1:0-3060 GCA_050053555.1 Desulfobacterales bacterium | reverse complement strand
AGGAAAGCGATCAAAACAAATATTTTTAGGTATTTCATCTATGCATACTCCTTGGCTGATCATTTTCTGGACAATATGTTAAATATTTATCACATGTTGCACTCGATTGCAATCTTAAGCATGCGGGTTTCTACCATTCTATCCAGCAATGCAGGCTGTTGAATAATTGCGACAGATTGTTGTGTGTCTTTCTTTTCTAAATTAATTTTCGACCAAAATGCATTTTACTTTATAAGAATTTTGATCTTGATTAAAGAATTGGAATAATTTCTTTCATATTGTATCGACTCTACTTCTGTATTAACCTGATTTGAATTTAATCACCCTGATAGAAAAGGAACCGCTATGTTAAGCGAAAAGCAGAAATTAAATACCTTGGCAACGCTGGGGATTGATCTCAGCAGGGTTCATGACCTGGATATACTTATGGAGAGGATTCTCTCCGAGGCCCGGCGTTTTGTTAATGCGGATGCCGGATCCATTTATATCCGGGAAAAGGACCTGCTGCACTTCACCTATACGCAAAATGACACTCTGCAACAGCGCCTTGCCGACGGGGAAAAACTTATTTATTCTACGTTTCATATGCCGATTAATAAGGAAAGCATTGCCGGCTATGTGGCTGCTACCGGCAAACCGCTTAATCTGCCGGACGTTTATAGGATCGATCCCTCCTGCCCGTATCATTTCAGCAAAGGATTCGATAAAAAAACGCGCTATACCACCCAATCGGTTCTCACGATTCCCCTGGAAAATCATAATACGGACATCATCGGCATTCTTCAAATCATTAATGCCCAAGACGAGGCCAAAAAGGTCATTGCCTTTTCACAAAATGACGAGAAGATGATGCTTCACTTCGCCAGTATCGCAGCCGTCGCCCTGGAACGCGCTCAAATGACCCGGGCTATTTTGCTGCGAATGATTCGGATGGCCGAGATGCGCGATCCCAAAGAAACCGGCGCGCATGTAAACCGCGTCGGCGGATATGCAGTGGAGCTTTACGAACGCTGGGCCAGAATACGGGATTTGAGTCGGAAGGAGATTGATAAGTGTCGAGACACTCTGCGAATGGCGGCTATGCTTCATGATGTTGGCAAAATCGCCATTTCGGATCTGATACTTAAAAAGCCCAGCCGTTTTAATGAAGAAGAATATGAGGTGATGAAACAGCATACGGTGATGGGAGCGCAGCTGTTTTCGGACCGCCAGTCGGATTTTGATGAAGCCGCAGCGCAAGTTGCTTTAAATCATCATGAACGCTGGGACGGAAACGGCTATCCAGGACACGTGGATATTAAATCCGGTAAGCCTCTGAAAGGCTATGGCGCTGCGCATGGTCGACCGATTGGGAAAAAAACTGAAGAAATTCCGATTTATGGCAGAATTGTCGCTCTGGCAGATGTATACGATGCGCTCTCGTCCGCACGAGTTTATAAAGAAGCTTGGGATGAATCCCAAGTCCTTTCCAAGATCGAAGCGGAATCCGGCCGCCATTTTGATCCGGAATTGGTTGAAATATTTTTTTCAAGTCTCGGTATTCTTCGTGCGGTGCAGCAGAGGTACCGGGACGAAGACTAGTCAAAAACACCTGGTGTCAGGTTTCCCACCTTCGCCTTGTAGGCTTCGGTGGACAAGCAGTGTTCAGGTGTCAGGCATACAAGGGTTTCAGGTGTCGGGTGTCAGGTGTCAGGTCTTAAGCCTGCGCTGTTGGGTTTCAGAAGACAGATAGTACAAGCCGAGGATCAATTTTTCCTTATCCAAATTCGACTCGACTGAACTCTCGCGAGGCTTTTTTCTATCCCCCGCCGTTTTTTGCTGACACCCGACACCTGAAACCTTATATTTAATTATTTATTGGATGATGATATATAAATAATAGGTTTATTGTTCTCTGACGATTAACGAATAACAAAAAACGAGTAACTCACGACTGGGGTTATTATTAAAATACAATTAAGGACACTGTTACGATCTATGAAGGCTAACCGCGTTATTATTGTTTTATGTTTTCTCCTGATATTGGGCGCATGCGTGCCAAAACCTTCCGTTCCAACCGAACCTACTCCGATTGGGGTTGAAGATCAGCTTTTTATCACTGCTGAGAATTGGTTTGAAGTCGAAGATTATCCACAAGCCCTAAATGCCTACGAAGTATATGTGGAGCAGTATCCGGACAGATCTCTGGCACCCGCTGCTTTGATGAAAATCGGAAAAATCAATGCGATTTTGGGAAAATATGATGACGCCCGACGCGCTTATTATCGTCTGATTGCAGAGTACCCGCGGAGTTCGTTTAATCCGGATGCTCGTGTGGAATGGCTCTTTTCATTTTATATTGAAGGTAACTATCAGGAGGTTATCCAACAGGCACCCGAAGTCATCCGAAGTGTCGATTCCACCTCGCATGTTTTCCGAATCTATGCGCTGGTTGGTGATGCTTACATGGCGCTTGAATTGCCGCTTGATGCATTCAAATATTATGTCGAGGCCCAGCAAATGGCTTCTGAGTCGGAACAGTATGCCATCATCCAAAAAATCAAAACATCTATCGCCCAGCTTGACTCGGATAAAATCTCGCGACTGCTGGAAGCTATGGATAAAAAGATGCCCGCGGGTTATTTGATGTTTCAACTGGGGCTGAATTATGCCATGGAGGAAAAATATGATGATGCCATAATTGCCATGGAAACTTTTTTGAAGCAATTCCCTGAACACGAAAATTCATCTATTGCTGAAGATCTGATCGAACAAATCAAAGAAAGCGCGTTGTTTAATCGTTATACCATCGGTTGTCTGTTGCCTCTTAGCGGTCCTTATCAGGCGGTAGGCTTTCGGGCTTTAAAGGGCATTGAAATGGCCCTGGATCGGTTTAGTACCCCAGTCAATGGCCCTTTGATGAATATCGTTGTTAAGGATTCAGGCGGTAGCCCTGAACAGACACGCATGGCAATGCAAGAATTGATAGACGAGCAGGTCGCCGCAATAATCGGACCCATTGTTACGGCTGATGTTGCCGCACGTGAGGCCCAAGAAAAACGAATTCCAATCATTACGCTA
>JASFTL010000572.1:0-3063 GCA_050053555.1 Desulfobacterales bacterium | reverse complement strand
ACGTCGGATGATATTTGGGGAATGTTCGCGCGGCCCGTAACGATCCTGACCATCCTTAAATATATTCAATACCAGCGGAGATATCTCTACCGGAACATTGTGAATATCGGCAAGCTTGTCAAAGAGTCCGACGTCTTTTATCACCAGATCCATCGTAAAGTTGATGTCACGGCTGCCGTTTAGAATCACCTGGGATTCCGTTTCATGAACAAAGGAGTTTCCGGAAGAAATACGGATGGCTTCGTAGGTGGTGTTCATGTCCATACCGGCTTTTTTTGCCACTGCAAATGCCTCGGCCAGCGCAGCAAGGTGCACCGTACACAGGTAATTGGTTACAACTTTCAGGACCGATGCCGAGCCGATCGGGCCCGTATGCAGGATTCGACGCCCCATGGTCGTCAAAATGGGAAGAACGCGTTCAAACGCTTCACGTTCACCACCGGCAAAGATGGAGATATTACCGGTTGCAGCACGGTGACAACCGCCTGACACCGGGCAGTCCAGAGCGCTGGCGCCTTTGGCTTCAACCATCTTGGCCAGGCGGATAACTTCTGAATCGTCAGTCGTACTCATTTCCAGCCAGATTTTCCCTTCGCTAAGACCAGCGATGATCCCATCTTCGCTTTCCATTACCGCAGCGCATACGGCCGGTGAAGGTAAGCAGGTAATCATTAGATCAACCTTTTCTGCCATTTCTTTGGGAGAAGACCCGCTGGCTGCACCCCGGTCAACGAATGACCGGACCCGCGCGTCGTCGAGATCGCGCACGGTAAGATCAAATCCGTTGCGCAGCAGACTGCCAGCTAGCTTGCCGCCGACATTTCCAAGACCAATAAAACCGATTTTCATGATGTCACCTCAATCAATAAAAACAAAAATCTTTGTTTCAGGAGCCGACTATCGGAAGTCAAATATAGGATGCCGGTTGTATTGTCAAGACGGCATTTCTCTCCAACCCCTGATAAATGTTGCCATTTTTGGCATACAATGGCGGGCTGTCCTAATGCATGTTCATGGTGCATGGCGATCGGGGTATGGTGGTTATGGTGGGGTCGCAGCAAGTAATTGATAATTCAGAAAAAGAGCTAAAAATAGGACCGATATTTGGGCTTAAAACCGCCTTTTTAGGGGTAAAAAGGGCGTTATTGGGAATATTGGATTCATATGCGATTGATATGCGAACGTGCAGCTTGGACGGAACAAAAACTCGCTTAATGTCGCTTCAACTAACTTTGATTTTATTAACTATTCTATTTCATCTATAATTTTACAATTCGGGCCTTCGGCACCAGATTGAAAGCCGCAGCCTGACAAACAGGTGCGGCTTTTCGATTTTTTTGACGGTAAGTTATTACTCCAAAAATGACTGCTTACAAAGCCTGTCGCAGAATTTTTTCCAACTCCTCCTCGGTCAGCTGAACGGGATTGCCTTTCATACTGCTTGCCGCTTGGGCCTTTTCAACCAAAAGCGGAAAGTCAGCTTCCTTTATTTTATAATCCGCCAGGGGTGGCAGTTTGAGCCGTGCGCAGATATTCTGGACCCAATTGATTCCATCGGACGGCTCAGCTTCCGTCTTTCCAGTCACAATCTGGGCCACCTCCTGGTAGCGGGCCAGTGAAGGCGATTCCGGCTCACGCATCTGCAGTGCCGATATGTTCATTTCCATCACAAAAGGCAGAAGCCGACCGCAAATAGCGCCATGAGCGGCCTTGAACATTCCTCCCAACGGACCGGCAATGCCGTGTACGGCACCGAGCTTCGCATTGGCCAACGCTAAGCCACCGAAAAGACTTGCCAAGCTCATTGCTTGGCGTGCCTCGGCATCGCCACCATCTTCAAAGACACGCACTAACGAGCCTGAAGCGCGACGCAGGCCTTCTCGACAGATTCCGTCGGTTAAGGGATTGGCCTTGTTGGAGACAAACGCTTCCAAAAGCTGGGTAAAGGCATCCAAACCGGTACTAGCGGTAATGTGGGGTGGCATGGAATAGGTTAGCTCCGGATCAACGACCGCCCATCGAGGAAGCATGAGCGGACTTCGCATGCTCACCTTTACGCGGTGTTCTGGAGATTCAAGTACGGAATTACGGGTCACCTCAGCCCCTGTTCCCGCGGTGGTCGGAACGGCAACATAGGGTGCCGGCATCTTCTCCAGGGACTTTCCTTTGCCGATCACCTCCAGATAATCCAGCAGTTTGCCCTCGTTGGTCAGCAGGGCGGCAATAACCTTGCCTGTATCAATGACACTTCCGCCGCCGATCCCGATGACCCAATCGCAGGCAGCTTGGCGCGCCTTTTGAACACCGGCCAGGGCGATATCAGTTGTCGGCTCCCCCGTTACATTGAAAGAAATTGACTCAATACCCTGCGTGTCCAGCTGTTCCAGTATAATGTCAGCCCGCGCTGAACTGCGGCCGGTTACGACCATTGCCCGTATTCCCAGGTTCGGGGCGTAGGTGCCGATTTCCCTTGCCTTTCCTGCCCCGAATATAATTTGGGTAGCCGTCGAAAATTCGAATTGCATGGCTCGCGGTCCTTTTTTACCCCCAGCCGCTCTCGTCTGGAAAAATGTTTTGGTATTTGATGGCTCGGCGCGGCTCCGCCATCATATCTTCTACTGTGTCGCGCCATTTCTGATAATGCTGTGTTTCCTTATGGCGGGCTGGATCGTCGGCCGTCCGATAGACCTCTACCAGAACAAATCGGCTTGGATCATCGTGCTGTTGAATGACATCAAAGCGGGCAATTCCAGGTTCTTGCACGCTATTAAGCGCATTTTCCATCGAGGCGGATTTAAATTCCTCCACCTTATCCGGCTTTACGTGCACAAAAACATGTACGATAAACATTGCTGCCCCCTCCTTTCGGCTGATACGAATGGGATCGACCACTCTTTATCAGGTTGAAAATAAAATTTCAAATGAAGCCCCCCCGCAGGGACGGTTTATGGCAATCGAAGCAGGAAAGAGAATCGGGCCACAGCAAGTAATTGAAGATACTGAATGCGATTATGCAGCCAAGACGGTACAAAAACTCGCTTAATGTCGCTTAAACCGGCTTTG
>JASFTL010000571.1:0-3067 GCA_050053555.1 Desulfobacterales bacterium | reverse complement strand
AGCCGGTTCCCAGGATTCTAATGGATTCCATTTTTTTTACAGCTCCCTGTTGTGTATCCGATTTCAGCTATCTGAGGGGCCGGACTCGGCCCTCCGGAGGTGTTTGAGCTTATGACATAAATGATTTCAGACATAAATTCACCGATCCCGAAGCCAGTCCTTGCTAAGGCGCTTGCTCCTGAATTTTGTGAATGATCAGATGTAACTGTCTACCATCTCCGTAATCATCTTTTCAACCCCTTGGAGGCCTTCATTTTGTCGTACTTCTTGAATAAGATTTTTAATTTTCTGGTAAGTTGCCGGATCGCGTTTTAAATCATCGGTTGAGCGATAGGCGCCGCCCCGGCGGCCGGTCCGATAAATGAGACGATCGTTTTGCGGAAGATCCTGATAGGCTTGAATTACCGATCGCATTTTTTCTTTGTCCTCGGGAAGCTTGCCGCTGACCTCTTCAAGCAGATTCATGATATGATCGCTTGTTACCGTACTGGTAATGCCCTCGAGGGTTTCGATGAATTGCTTGATTTCTTCCGCCAGCATATCGTCGCTTTGCATGTTGAAACTTCCATCTGCCAGCTTTTTATGCAAGGGCACTCGCTCCGGCACTCTGAGGCTGCGAAGTCGGATAAAATGGGGATTGATTTGATTCAGCACCTTTGCGGTTTCGATGGCGTGCTCCCGCCACATTTCCTGTCCTCCCAGCCCGGGCATCACATATTCGGACAGTTCCATACCGGCCTGCAATAACTTCCTTCCGGCTTCAATATGCTGTTCGCCGGTGACTCCCTTTTTCATCAGCTTGAGCAGCGGATCATACCCGGTCTCCAGCCCAATGTGAACTCTATCCAGGCCGGCCTTTCGAATCTTTTTTAATGCATCGACGGATTTGCGAATAACCGTTCTGGATCTGGAATAGGTGGTGACCCGTTTGATGTCCGGAAATTGTTGTTTTAAAAAGGTTAAGACCTCCACCAAGTCCTTTGTATTCATGATCAGATTGTCGGCATCCTGCAAAAAACAGGCGTCTGTTTGATAGTACAGCCAGGCGGCAATACTTTTATAGTTGGAGTTGGTGTCGGGCTGATTGAAGATGGTGCTGATCACCGCATCATTGACGGCACCGCTGTGTCCCATTTTCCACGAAATGGCTTTAATATCATCGGCAATTTGCTTTGCCGACTGAATATCCTTTTTTATTTCGTCAACCGTACGTAACGAAAATTTGTGATTTTTATAGACCGGACAGAACAGACACTGGTTCCAGGGGCAGTTGCGCGTCAATCGCAACAGAAGGCTGCGGGCTTCATTGGGCGGCCGGATGGGGCCCTGTTCAAATCTGTGGTTTGTATTGTTCATGACGTCCCTCAAACTGGATCAAATTAAATGCGCAAAAGTCAATGACAGCTTTGACATGTTCCAATAAGCTCTCTATTTATGCGTTAGTATCACCTGATTTTCAATAAAAAAAGGGCGGCAATCCGTGGCCGCCCTTTTATCTCGATATGATTTAGGCAATTGGCGAGGGTTTACAAAGGTGCTCCTGTTCCATAGCGACACGCCCACAACCGCCGCATACAAACTTCATTGCCGACAGTTTGTCTTTACAAATATGGGTATGATCCGTCTCAGTCGCACCGCAAAAGCTGCATTTGGTTTTATCACCGCACGGATTGCACAGGTGTCCCGGTTCGTTGGCGACTGCTCCGCAGTTTTTACACGTGTATGCCATTTTATCCTCCTTATTTATGATTAAACTTCGGTTTCAGATCATTTCACAACAGAGTCGTTTTTTACGACATCAATATGAGTATTGTTGCTAAGAAAGTCAAGAAAGGCAAAGGCTCGGGTTGTTGCTAATTTTTTTGATCGTTTTGTTCGTTTTCTTTATCTTCTGAACGGGGAAGTGCCGGCTGAATGATGGTGATTGGCAGCTCGAGGGTTCTCTGCAGAATGCCTAATAGGCTTGATCCCACCGCAGTGGGGGATAGCGGTATGACATCCGGATCGCCCAATTCGCCGACAGCCCTGAACGGAATCGAAACCAGCTTGCCACCCAGTATATTGCTGATCAGCGGGATGTGCTTGACAATGCGGTCAACCGTTTTAAACGGCGCGACCAGCACTGTCAAATCGACTTTCTTTTTTATTAAATCGATGTCTCCTTCAATGGCAATTCCCATGGAAGGACTGTCGATCGAACTTTCTTTGATAATAAGCTTGCCGTCTTCAAATACCGCATTTGCCGACATCGAATTGTAGGCGAATCCCTTGCCGGCCAGATCAGGAACCTCACCCCTGTAAATTTCGGTAACATTGAGCAGGGCGAAGATTTTAGCCAACAACCCGAAACGATAAATACGGCCCTGATCAGCCGTAAAATCAAGATTTCCCAGAAGAGATTTAGGAAAATCCGTTGGTCTGGCTTTGGTCATGAGTTCAGCATTAAGACTAAAGGTTCCGTCGGCCAGATCTTTTCTTTCTGACAGACAGGTGATACTCGGCTCCAGATTTAGATTTCTGGCGACCGGATTAAAATAAAACTCAAACTCGTTGGCTGAAACTTTCAAGATTCCTGGGAATTGGATGCCGCAAAGATCCGCTTTTTTGATGACGATGTTGGTATCCGCTTTCCTAAATGAGATGTCTGCATGGATCGGCTGCCAGGTGTAACTTTCATATATAAAATTTTCCGATACAACCCCTACCTCGCCTAGCAGCACCATGGTTGTTTTGGATCCCAAATTTTCTTCCAGGTCCACGATTTGTTCTATTTGACGCCAACTCAGCCGATTTGCTGCCAGATTCAGGTCAAGAATCAAATCATTTCCGGAAAAATCTGCGGTGCCTTTTAAGGTTATACGGCTATCTTCCCAACTCATTTGAGTATCTGTTAGATTTAGGCGACCATGAATACCATCTGAGCCTTTTGTGTCCTCGACTGTAAATTTTGTTGTATCGATATGTATGGGCTCCTTGAAATAATCTGAGTCCATAACGAAACCATTTAATTCACCGACAAACGCAAATTCCCAGGACTCGGAACGTCCCTCGGGGCTTTTTAAATCCA
>JASFTL010000570.1:0-3068 GCA_050053555.1 Desulfobacterales bacterium | reverse complement strand
TTCAGACATTTGATCGGGTATGATTTTTTTGTATTTCATTAACCGCAGACTTGCGCAGATGGATGCAGACATTTTGGCCGAGCGACCTGCTCGGCCAAAAATACCATCGCTTCGCGATAAAAAAAAACACTTAAAAATTTAATGAAACGGATACAGTATTTTTCAGGTACCTCGTATCTCAATTTTTTTGGTCCGAAGGGCATGACTGATACTATCCGGCCAGGTCGGTCGGATAGTTGTCTGCGCAGGTCTGCAGTTAATACAAAATTCGGATCGAGATTTAATCATTTTTTTCAGTATTTTCAGAAATATAACCACAATTTTGCAGATAGTTGCGGATTTCACGCTGAACCGTCTTTTGGATTTGCCGTTCGAGCGAGTCTTTTTTAACGCCCGGATATCGGTTGACAACCGCCTGCTGATTGTACAGAGATTCAACGGAAAGGCTGTCCGGGATAAAGTTTCCGTCTTTGACGTCAAATTCAAACTTTACCCGCACGGGTATTCCCACACTTTCAAACCCCATATCCAAAATATGGTAAAAGACCTTCTTTTCAACGACCCACACCATCGGTTCGCCACCTTATATAAAGCCAATAGAAAAGCAGCTTCTGTAATATTATAATAAAATAGCACCTCCCAACCAGCTGTAAAGAACAAAGATATTTGGATTGGAATTCAAGGCAAGCGAAGCATATGGCATGATAATCGCATAATAATGGGCCAGATGGTGGAGCGATTTTTTGACCAATTTGGCTTATTGCAAACTTCATCTGTACTTTTTTCATTATTTATAGCTTTATTAATATGTTGAGCTTTTTCTCGAATTGCAAACGAATGTTCAAATTTGCAAAAAAAGACTAAAGTATGTAAAGTTTTTACCGATAATATAATTAAATCGTAATAAAATTTGACACTCAGAAGCCAGTGGATTAGAATTGTTGTAAATAAGGACTGTTGAACGATCATAAAGATTGTGTAACGGTCGCATCAGAGGAGACTGCCGAAAAATGGAAATTACCCCTAAAGACTCAGTTAATATTGAAGCATATGTAAATCAGGTACAGGAAAAAGATAAAGTTGAGCCCACATCTGAGCAGACCGAAAAGCAGCCAGTCAAAGCAGATACCGTAGAACTGTCAGACATGGGGAAAAGGGTCCAGGAGGCGCATAGACAATTGGAGACAATTCCGGATGTCCGGGAAGACAAAGTTGCCCAGCTCAAAGAACAAGTTGATAACGGCACCTATGAAGTAGATGCGGACAAAGTCGCTGATAAAATGCTAAAAGAGTCCCTGCTCAACGATTTGACTTGACCGTTTAGAATAAATAAACAAAAAAAGGCGATTTCGGGAAATCCTAAATCGCCTTTTCTTTTTTCTAATTATCAATGAAATTACCACGAAAGCACAAAGAATGAAAAACACAAAATAATGGTTCATTTTGTGCGTTATTCATTTCGTGTTTTCGTGATTAATTAAACGATTCTGCTTTCAGAGTCAGCTTAGCCTGAACCTACTGATACCGGCAGTTCAGACAATAGGCATACAATCCCGCCGGATCGTTGGCACGCAAAATATGATCGATCTCGGTATCGATGACGTTATCATACAATCTTTGTACCGGATGATCGGCCGGATTCAATGCCGTAAAGATGCCGGCAATTAATCGATTCAGCCGTTTGATCAGCTGCTCCCGGGTGGTCAACGGCTGTGTTACGTATGTAATTTCATAATCTTTTAAACCCGCCCTTTCAGCCACAGCCGCAATCGCATCCTGCAGATCACCGATTTTATCGACCAGTCCCAGCTGCATGGCTGTAATTCCAGCCCAGACACGACCCTGGGCGATTTTTTCAACCGCCTCTGGCTTCATCTTTCTGCCTTCAGCAACCCGTTGAATGAAACGTCGATAGCCCTGATCAATGATTTGCTGCATGGCTTGGGCAACCATCTTATTCATCGGTCGACTGGGATCAAAAGCATCTGATAATTTTGTGGTACCCACTCCATCACTGGTGATGCCCAGGGATTTCAAACTTTTCTCAAAAGTCGGAAAGGCCCCATAAATTCCGATAGATCCGGTTATTGTCGTGGGTGCTGCCCAGATTTGTTCGGCAGATGCAGCTAGCCAATAGCCGCCGGATGCAGCTACCGACCCCATGGATACGTAAACGGGCTTGCCGGCCTGGCGGGTTAACTCGATTTCCCTGCGAATGATTTCTGAGGCGTTGGCGCTACCCCCGCCGCTGTCAACCCTTACCACCACAGCCTTTATGGAATCATCTTCGCGTGCACGGGCCAGCAAATTACCCATCGTGTCACCACCGATTCTGCCGGCCGGCTGCTCTCCATCCATAATGATTCCGCTGGCAACAATAACGCCGATTTTGTTGTTACCCTCAGCGTTTTCCATCAGGGCGGGACGGATGGCGCTTAAATATTGATCAAATGCAATCTGTTTAAAGGTGATACCATCTTCATCTTCGCCGATCTGCTCGATGAGTTCCTGACGTACCTCATCTCGAGTTTTCAGCTCATCTACCAGGCCAAGGTTCAATGCCGTAACGGCCGCATCCCCATCGGCTTCTGCCAGGTGCTTCGGTATATGATTGATGTAGTCATCCAGGACTTTAGGATCCAATCTCCGCTGCTCAGCAACGTAGGTTTTGTAAAAATCCCATAATGTATTGAGCCAGGCGAGGTTGGCTTCTTTAGCGTAATCGGACATGCTGTCGCGTAAAAAAGGTTCCAGGGCTGATTTATAGGTACCCACTTTAAAGACATGAAATTGTATTTTCAATTTATCCAGAGCTGATTTATAGTACTTGCGATAGAGGCCAAAACCGCGCAGCAGCACCCCGCCCATGGGACTCAAATAAAGCCTGTCTGCATGGGCGGCCAGATAGTACTGGCGTTGATTGTAATAATCCCCATAAGTGAAAACCTGTTTGCCGCTGCTTTTGAACCGCTCAAGTCCCGCCCCAATCGCTTGTAATTTGCTGATGCCGGCGGCTCCCATTTTTCTGAGATCAAGGACCATCAACTCTATACGTTCATCATCCTTTG
>JASFTL010000569.1:0-3077 GCA_050053555.1 Desulfobacterales bacterium | reverse complement strand
TCAGTACATTCAGGGTTTCATAAAACCGATCGGTACCATAAAAATCACCAGCAGGATTTTGATATTCAGTAATGCCGTCGGTATAAACAAACAGCTTATCGCCGGCATGAATTTGTAGATGCCCTTCATGATAGCGATTCTCCTGTCCGTTTAAAAGATGCAATTCGCCGACCCCTATAGCAGGGCCGCCCTTTTGCAGCAATTCCATTTTTCCGTCCTTGCGTAAGAGAATGGAATGGGGATGCCCGGCATTGCTGTAAGTTAACTTCCCGGTTTGGGTATTAATAATCATGTACGTAATGGTAAAAAAATTATAAAAACGCTCAAATGGAAATTCGATATCAAGTGCAGCAAGCACTTCTGCCGGTGTCCTTAGTTTATTGTTTGCGGCAGATTTTCCCGATTTTCTACTGAAAAGGTGGCCTGAATTTAGCTGTAGAAACTGTGAAACCGAAACCGTTACCATGGCCGCTTGAACCCCATGACCACTGACATCGAGCACATAAATACCCCATTGCTCATCGTCCAGCTGAAACATATTGAAAATGTCGCCTCCCATGTGTTCACAGGGCTCAAATTGCCAGGCCACTTCCAGGTTTTCAGCTGAATCAATTTTTTGAGGCAGGAGGCTTTTCTGAATTTCGGCTGCTGATGCAAGGTCATCATCGAGCCGTTTTTGTTTATCCAGCAGTTCCTGATTGAGCTGTTTCAGTTTTTTTTCGGCGACAGAATATTTGAAGACTAAATCCTGCAGGAGTTGATTATTGATACCGTTGTCTTTTAGAGAAGCCCAATATTCCAGCGCTTGCTTTAATAACAATGCATATTGTGGATTTTTGATATCCAGTTCCCTGATTTTATCTTTTAAGGAATCTTCAAATTTCATCTTAGTTAAACCGCTCGCGAAGATGGTCTGAATTAAATCTGTAATCGTCTTCAACAATTGCGTCTATGCCAACTTCTTCCAGTTTTGACAGCAGCTCGAACACAAAACGCGTGACCTTTTTGTCTTTGATAATACTGCCATGCTGCGGGGCGATGGTTGTAAAAGGAATGTCTAAAATCTGCTCAAGTGAATATCTTAAGGCTTTTCTGGATGGCATAACGGTTTTATGGAAATTCAGAATGTCATTAATCGGGCAGTTGCTTCTTTTCTGCTGGCACTGGTTAAGATTAACACATTCCATGCATTCCGGTCGTAAATTTAAAAACAGCTCCCATTCGATACCCAGGCTTCCGAAGAGATCGCTGGTGAAAAGAATCCCGCTTTTTGGATCAAAGGTGACAATGCTGCCTCCTGAGTGGGAGTAAGGCGTTTTGACAAACTGCAGGGTGCGGCCGGAAGAAAACATATATTGATAATTTATTTTGCTGATAGGAAGCAGTCGGGTGGCAACAGAGTAATGCCGGATGAACATCAAATTTGCGGAATCGGAAATAATTCTTAAATCATCGCGCTTGATGATATCTTCAAAATTGGGAATGCTGCCGCAAAGATCCGGGTCGTAATGCTGATAAAGAAGGGCGCTTATCTGGTTAGGTGTGATTCCGGTTTGCAATATTTTCATCATAACGGTTGCGAAATCCGGACGGCTGCCTCCGTCAATGACCACCGCCTCATTGTTATCGATGATCAGATAGGGATTACAGTGCAGGCCCGACTGCTCGTCGTAAAAGCCGACCCAATAGACACCGTCAGCAATTTCAACCGATGTTTCAAGGTCAATGTCATCTTTTTGGGAATTGAACATAAAAATACTCCTTCCAGAACAAACGGGTTATGCCGGTGAACGGATTTGACAAGAAAACGAAACACTGTCTAAATATTTAACTTTCGTATCAAACATCAAAATGTCAAGAGTCCCGGAATTGAAATATACGAATTTTATTTGTGGCAGGAGAATATGCCAGCATACCCTAACGGTAAATTTTTGCTGAATAACAACTTATGCGGGAATATGGGGGCGAAATGAGAGGTAAAAAAAAGAAAAGATTCTTCTTTGCACAAAATGAATGCGGGGTTTCTGGCTTCCAGAAACCCCGCATTCATAGTCGGTTTAAATCATTGATCGCTTTTACCATCTATGTTTATCTGCGTGGATCTACGAAAGGCAATAAATGTGCCCGAAGATTTTCACAGCGTACAAGACGTTGGACTTTGCCTCTGTGCGCTCTATTCTGCAATAAGTTTATTGCGATGCTCGACATAGGCATCGCGAATGCCCACATAGGGCTCAAGCGCGGCCTCTTTGAGCGCGTCAATATTCTCATACTCCAGCGACAGCTCATTGAGCCGGTCATAGACACTAATGGCAATCGTTATTTTCCGGTCGACATCACCAAATTTATCGTAGCGCAGCCAGCCGACCGGATCCAAAAAATACGAGTCGATAAACCGCGCGCTGTCGCGCAAACTCGAAGGACCCAAAATCGGGTACATAATGTAAAACCCATTGCCCGCACCCCAAAATGCCAGCGTCTGACCCAAATCCTCCGGGCTGGGCTTTAAATCCCAGTGCGAAGCCACCTCCCCAAGACCGGCCAATCCAACACTGGAGTTCACTAAAAATCCTCCCAATTCCCGCGCCGCCTTGGTCACTTTAAACTGCAGCAGACAATTGACAAAGCGGATGGGAAAACGCAGATTATAAAAAAAATTGCGCACCACCGTTCTGAATTCCAGCGGGATGAAAACATTATAGGTCTGCGCGGCGGGCTTCATAATCACCACGTATAAAATGTCATTGATATGATACAAAGCGTAATTAATGGGATAAAGCGGGTCGTTGATCTGCACAACCGTATCGTCAAACTCCTCTTCGTCTTCAAAATCTTCATCATCTGCGTCAGAGGATTCCTGACTCGTCTGGGCCACATAGATTGTCCGCTCTCTGTCTGAGGCATGAGAAGGATTACCCGCACTGATGAATAAGAAAAAAACTGAGATCACCGCCGCAGCCAATAATCGAATCACAGGTTACGCTCCTTTCCTCTTTTACCGTTTGAAGTCCATCCTAAACGTTGTTCTGTTCCGTCCTTGCAGTCGCGAAATTGATGATAAGACGTCATCGTATGAG
>JASFTL010000568.1:0-3079 GCA_050053555.1 Desulfobacterales bacterium | reverse complement strand
CCATTCGGAAAGTAGAAACGGTTTTAAATGCTCGCCTTGTGTCCGATAGCTGTGTTGTGATTCGAACCAAAATGCTCGCGTACTAGCGTGTACGCTCCGCTTTTGAAGCGAATCACGCCTTGCTATAGAACACATATCAAATCTTTAAAACCGTTTCTATAAATTTATGTCTTTTAACTTCTTTGCGACTTTTGGGTCTTTGCGAAAGATATTTTTATTATCAAAATTGAAATGGAGCCTGAAATATGATGAAATTGATTGATTCTTTCGGACGGAAAATCGATTACCTGCGGATATCCATCACCGATCATTGCAACCTGAAATGTTACTACTGCACCCCGTTTTCAGGCCGCCGGCATCTGGAACGTTCAGAGATTCTAACCTACGAGGAGATGCTCAACGTCGCCCGAGCGGCGGCTGCAGGCGGTATCACCAAAATCAGGATCACCGGTGGCGAGCCCCTGGTCAGAAAAGGCGTAATTGAGTTCTGCCGGATGCTTTCAGAGATAGACGGGTTTAAAAGCCTGGCCTTGACGACCAACGGTATTTATCTGCAAGAAATGGCCAAGCCTTTATTTAAGGCTGGTGTGCGCAGAATTAATATCAGCCTGGACACCTTGAAGCCGGAACGATTCGAAAAAATAACCGGCTACGATTGGCTGCCTCGCGTGCTGGCCGGCATTAGGCGCGCGGAACAGATCGGAATGCATCCCATCAAAATTAACACGGTGGTGATGCGCGGCATCAACGATGATGAAATCGAAGAACTGGCCCGTTTAACCCAGGAGAGGCCATACCACGTGCGCTTTATAGAGCTCATGCCCACCGACAGCTCGGCCTATGGTGATTATGAATCGCTTTATATGCCCGTTGAAGAAATTATGAAAAAAATAAGCAAGATTGAGAAGGCTCAAATCGGCCCGGCAACCGATTCCTATGGTCCGGCCAAGCTCTGTAAGCTTCCGGGTGCCATCGGTAAAGTCGGTTTTATTGCCCCTATCAGCTGGCATTTTTGTGGTTCCTGCAATCGCCTGCGGCTGACTGCTGATGGCAAAATTAAAACCTGTCTGTTCTCTCAAAAAGAAATCGATATCAAAATCCCGCTGAGAAGCGGGGCAACCCAAAAAGAAATCATCAACATCATCAGACGGGCGGTGGCCGAAAAGCCCCGTCGCCATCATCTGAATGAGAAAAAGAATCAGATCGCCTGCCGGCAGGCCATGCAAGCCATCGGGGGTTAATTCACCATATTTTTTGAGACACTATGTTGTTTACAATCACGAAAATACGAAAAAGAAAAGAAAAATTAATTTCGTGCTTTTAGCATTTCGTGTTTTCGTGATGAATTAATCTTTTTGGGTTTCAGTTTGCGGAGAATAAATTATGGCAAAGCTCAAACTAAAATCAAGTCAGTGGATCGTGGATGAGGACAACAACATTATCATCGGCAAAGGCCGCGCGGAAATCCTGGAAAATATCGAAAAAACCGGGTCCATTAATCAAACGGCTAAATTGATGCAAATGTCTTACAAGGCGGTCTGGAGCAAGATCAAAGCGACTGAAAAGCATATGGATGCCTGCATCGTGCATACGGACCGCAAAGAAGGATCGCGTCTTTCTCAGGCCGGCAGGGACCTTCTGGCAAAGTACAAACTTTTGAAAACGCAATGTATGTCCGCCGATGACGAAATATTCGGCGGTATTTTTAGATAGCGATGGATTTTTTTCAAGTTACATTTCCACTTTCCGGGGTTGAGACCTTTATTTTGATCCCACCGCTGGTGGCTTTCGGTATTTCTTTTTTCACTTCCATGGGGGGCATCTCAGGCGCGTTTTTGCTGCTCCCGTTTCAAATGAGTGTCCTGGGGTTCACGAGTCCATCGGTAACGTCCACCAACTTTCTTTTCAATGTCACCGGCACTCCCGGTGGGGTGTACCGCTATGCCAGAGAATGCCGCTTTGTGTGGCCGGTGGCGATTTTGATTGTAGCCGGTATTATCCCGGGCGTTCTTATCGGTTATTATCTGCGCATTACCTATTTGCCGGATCCAAAAACGTTTAAATTCTTTGTCGGCTGTGTTTTATTGTTGATTGCTGCCAAGCTTTTAAAAGAGGCATTCAACGGAAAAGCTGCAACAACCCCGGAAAGCTGCTCGCTCACCGATCGGGTCGAAGAAGCGTCCATCGAAATGAAAACCACCCGCTTTAACTTCAAAGACGTCGGCTATTCTTTTACAACTGCAAAACTGTTCGGACTGGCCTTGGTGGTGGGTATTATCGGTGGCGTCTACGGTATCGGCGGCGGTTCTATAATCGCGCCGTTTTTAATCACATTTTTCGGGTTGCCGGTGTATGCCATCGCCGGTGCAGTACTACTGGGAACCTTTGTTTCATCGCTGGCCGGTGTTACTTTTTACAGTCTTATCCCGATAAACGGAGCAGTCGCCGCACCGGATTGGTTGCTGGGTATCCTGTTTGGCGCAGGGGGATTGATAGGGATGTACATAGGAGCTCGGGTGCAAAAATATATGCCCGGACGCTGGATAAAATTGATGCTGGGAGGCGTGATTGTTATCGTGGCGTCAAGATATATAATAAAATTCTTCGTCTCTTAAATTTTTGGGAATATAAAAATCTTTATGGCTTTGCGGCCCACGCCCGCCATGCGAGCAAGGCGAGGCGGGCGGGTTTGCGTGCGGCTCTTTTGAATCGGCTCGTCCGAGCTATGAAGCTGACTGTTTACTCTCAAAATCTTCAATTGCCTTGGCCAGCGCATCGGCGCCCAGGTTGGAGCAGTGCATTTTTTCCTTGGGCAGGCCGTCCAGGGATTCGGCCACCGATTTTTTGGTAATTTTTTTGGCCTCCTCCAGGGTTTTACCCATGGCCATCTCGGTCACCATGCTGGATACCGCAATGGCGGCCACACAGCCAAAGGTCTTGAATTTGATGTCGGCAATTTTATTATCCTTGACATTGATGTAAAACGACATCATATCCCCGCAAACCGGATTGCCGACTTCACCGACGCCATCGGCATTTTCGATTTCCCCGATATTTCTGGGATTTGAAAAATGCGCCA
>JASFTL010000567.1:0-3080 GCA_050053555.1 Desulfobacterales bacterium | reverse complement strand
TCTTTGTCAAACTGGATGACCATGGTAAATGTTTTGGATGCATTGGGGTCTGCCAGATAAGAATCCAAAGCAGAAAGCGGTGTTTTGGGCGCCATTAAAAATGGAAAGGTGCTGGCGGATTGTGCAAACATGATTTTGGGCGGGTCCACCTTGTACATATAGCGGCTCAGCGTGTCTGCCAGCGTGTCTTCTTCTTGAATCTCGAGAAAATCGACGATGTCCTGGGCTTTATCCATCTCACCCATATCGGCATACGCATATCCGATCTCCGCATAGGCATCATATAAATCTTGTTTTATTTCAATAGCTTGTTCAAATTGATCGATTGCGTCTTCATAGCGCCCCTGCAGACTTAACGCCTGCCCGAGGCCAAAATTTCCGTTGGGACTTTGCGGCTCTAATCGAAGGACTTCGTTAAATTGCGTTTCGGCTTCCGCGTAGCGTTCTGTACTCAGATACACTTGCCCCAAGGCATAGTAATTGTTAGCTGTGGGATTTATGCGAACCGCCTCTTTATAAGCGTCTTCAGCTTCTTTGTAGCGCTCTTCGACATAATACAGGTTGCCGAGTTTGCCGTGCAGGTCATCCCGAAAGGGATTCAAACGGATCCCTGTTTTATAGGCTTCAAGGGCATTTTCGGTATCACCCAACTGGAGGTAGGCGTTTGCCAGGTAATCAGCCGCGTCGGGCGCATATTCTGAATTGGCGCCCAACCCGATCGCCCGCTTGAATTCTTTAACCGCCCCCTCGTAGTCTTTGGCCACATAGCGGTCGATGCCGCTCTTAAGGGCTTCGTTGGCCAACCTCTCAAGCTGTGCTGTTCGTTGGAGGGTCGCAGCAAATAAGCTCTGCGTGAAGTCAACGCTAAATATATCCATACTGATTCACCTGTATTTGTGCCATGCTTACTGAAATATATATCGGCACGTGCTCGCCATTGCTTTAGGCAAAACTCCAGACGCTTATATTTTCCCATTACACCTGCATTTGAGCCCTTAACGGAAACGGTTGCATATTCGGTTTCAATTCTTGCGCCAGGCACTAGCCGCTAACCCATCGTTTTATTAAATATATATTAGCTGTTATTTCAAATGCTTAAAGAGAAAAGAGGCCGTTTCATTATTTTCGATCCATTCCAACCCGGAAAATTCTTCAACTTTAAGCGTCATGGAAATGACCTTTTTGCCGGGTGTGAAATCCTAAAAAATATAACTAATTGATATTATTGCCAAATTAAAATATCCGGCTGGTGGCATATATATTGCTAAATTTAAACCCAAACTTAAAGTTCAAGACCCTTTAGATGGGCAAAAAAGATGCCGGGCACACCATTCCGCTATCAGATTGCTTATTCCAAGGGCTGCTCACAAACATAATTTAATATAAAATTAACAGGTTAATTAACAAAATGGGTTGTAATCCAGGCGGCGGAGCTGTCTGTGAAGCGCCCCTAAATTCATTGTCACCGATTTTATAATCTTTTCCTTTTGATTTCTTCACCGATTGCAAACATCCAACAATCACCTGAATCCGAATATGATTTAAGCAGCGCTATTCGATCTTTCGAATGGATCACTTAGAACAACTTTTCACCATTCAGCAGATTAGCCGCAAGCTCAATATTCCCAAACCTACTTTGCGGTTCTGGGAAAAGGAGCTGGATGGGATCATCGTTCCGCTGAGAACGCCGGGCGGCCAGCGGCGCTATACCATTGAACACCTTAACTTGATCCAAAAGATTCAGCGCATGAGACGGCAAGGGATGCGGCTAAACGAAATCAAAACAAAGCTAAACAACCTGAACGCCGGGATGAAATTACCGGCTCACCCGCTTGATTTTGAGGTTCTGGTCGAACGGGTTGCAGAGGTGGTCAAAAGTGAAATCTACCGGCTGCTCAATGATGAAATGGATAAAGGCTGATAGAAAATACTTTTTCCAGGGATGAGTTTAGCGGGTTAGAGACGTATTCAAATCAAATTTATATGCAACTGCAAGGCAGATCTATAAATAAATTTAAATCTAGAAAAAGTGCATTCGGGATATTTTCATTATGAGCGCTCTAAAGCCATTTGAAAAACCAATCTATATAACCAGGCCACCATTGCCGGATAAAAAGGATGTTTATCGAAAAATTGATAAAATCTGGGACTCCCAGTGGCTTACGAACGTTGGCCCCCAGCACCTGCAATTCGAAAAAGAGCTTAAGACTTATCTTGGTGTTCCCAATATCAGCCTTTTCTGCAATGGAACGCTGGCTTTGCAATTAGCTTGTCAAGCCCTGCGATTATCTGGGGAGGTCATCACTACACCTTTTACATTTGCCGCTACTCCTCATATTTTGTACTGGAATCGAATCACCCCTGTATTTTGTGACATAGACCCACAGACGTTTAATTTAGACCCTGAGCGCATTGAAAGTCTGATTACGCCGAATACAACTGCAATTTTGCCGGTCCACGTGTTCGGTTATCCTTGTGACACGCAAAGCATACAGGAGATAGCAGATCGATACGGTTTGAGAGTTATTTATGATGCAGCGCACTCATTCGGGGTGGAGATTAACGGAGAAAAAATAGGTAATTTTGGCGATTTATCCATGTTTAGCTTCCATGCAACCAAGATTTATCACACCTTCGAGGGAGGTGCTTTAACTTTTAAAGACGAAAGTCTTAGGGAGCGTCTGGCGTTTGCAAAAAATTTTGGCTTTAAGAATGAAGAAAATATTGTTGTTCCAGGAATCAATGCCAAGATGAATGAATTTCAGGCTGCCATCGGTTTGTTGATGCTTAACATAGTTGGAAAAGAAATCGAGAAGCGAAAACATTTAACAATGGTCTATCGTAATAGGCTAAGCGAAATTCCAGGTATTAACTTTAGAACCGAGCTGCCAGACGTCAAGCACAACTACTATAATTTTGTTATTACGGTCGATCAAAATAAGTTTGGTATCAGTCGAGATGAGCTCTACAAGACACTGAAAAAATACAATATCTTCACCCGCAGATATTTTTATCCGCTATGCAGCCAATTTCAATGCTACCGAAACTATCCATCTTCCGCTCCAGAAAATTTGCCTGCC
>JASFTL010000566.1:0-3099 GCA_050053555.1 Desulfobacterales bacterium | reverse complement strand
CGCCCGTATCTATCTAAATGGTCCCGAGCGGGCCTGTGATGCGACCGAAGCCTTGTGTGCCGTCGCCCGTCGGGACTTTTCGCCAAATAGCGAATGCAGCCATGAATATGCGACATCCAAACTGGGTGAGGTTATAAAGGATTCATCGGCCGTTCTGGCCATAAAGTACTTTCCCAATCTGCTTGAGCATCGCGACCTTATCAATCTGGCATGTGAAGGGAAAATACGGGCACTTTATTTTTTTGAGCCCTCCTGCGAGCATGGGCCTTTCCTTTCACAACTGGATCACAACCGCCTTCAAGAATACCATGCTTTTGGGATTGAGGTATACTGGGTTTCCGGGTTAAATGGCTGTCTGATGGTTCATACCATGCGCGATGGGATGGGGTATTTTGTGCTGCCGGAACGTCTGGCCGATTTCCACAAATCGATGCTGTTTGCTTTTTATGGATCAAATAGGCGGCTTTCAGAAGAGGGAGAAGCGCGTCTGGGAAATCTTATGGACGCCCTTATTGCGTTTTGGGGCCAAAGTATCGGAATTGTCACCGGGGGAGGAAGCGGCGTTATGGAACAGGCCAATACCCTCGCACGGACGCGAGGCATTTTGTCAGGTGCCAATTTTCTGGACATCACCGATCAATCCATGACCACCGACGTTGATTTTTGCCAGGTTTTTCAAGCCACCTGTCGCCATAGCCGGCAGAAATGGTTTGAGGTCGCATCATTTCCGATCTTTAATGTCGGCGGTCTGGGTTCGCTCGAAGAACTAGGTATTACACTGTGCAACATGAAATTGTCCATTCTGGAGCCGGTTCCGGTTATTTTATTTGATACAGAGGGCCGCAAGGGATTCTGGAACGGCATCGATAATCAAATCAATGAAATGATCACCCGCAGCCGTGCCCCCGACTGGATCCGTGATCATATTGTGATCACAGATGATCCCGATGACGTGATCGATGCTTATCGAAATCGCCTTCAATTATTTTAGGTCTATCCAAGAAATATCATTATCGACGACAAGGAGGAGCACGAGGACGAGTGCGATATTAGGGGACGATCCTTTGCTTCGTTCTCGTCGTCGTCGTCCTCGCTATCTATCGCCAAATCGCTGTGTTAAAGGCATGGCCGAAAATCGCTGCTCAACCGGCTTCAAGCTTATACCGTATTCGCAGCACACCCTCTTCAAAAGCGGTGGATGTAATCTGAAACTCGCCGATCTCGGCGGTTGATTTGACATGCGGACCGATACAGAGGCAATGGTCGTAATCGCCGATGCTGACAACCCGAATTCGATCACCGACATCGACGGGCAATTTATCTGCGTTGAATTTGTTGAGCGCCTCTGTTTTGGATACAAATTTTTCAGTAACCGGCAAATCGGACTGGACAATACGGTTGACGCGGCTTTGAATTTCTTCTATTTCATCCGCTGTCAGCGGTCGGGTAAAATGATAATCACATTTTGATTTTTTTTTCTCAATATGTGCATTAAAGCAACGACCGCATTGAAACATACGATCCATCGTTTGATTCAGAATATGCTCAGCTGAATGCATGCGGGGGTCGTAGTTTTTTTTCATTCGTATAACACCTCACTAAAAGAAATAACGCATTGGCGCACCGGAGCTTGAAGACCGATGAAAAAATGCCTGATTTATTTTGAATTACCAGAAGCGTATATAGCCCAGTTAAAGCAAATTGCCAACCAATTTGAATTTATATCCTGTAACGATGAGTCTGAATTGAGAGAACATCTAGCGGATATGGAGGTTCTCGCCACCTTTATGGCGAAATTTGATGCCAAATTACTCGCCTCGGCACCCCATCTAAAATGGATTCAGGCCATAACTGCAGGGGTAGATAACCTGCCGCTTCAGGAAATCAAGGAACGCGAAATCATTCTAACCAACGCGCGCGGCGTCCACAAGATTCATATGGCTGAATATGCCCTGGCCGCGATGATCAATATGGCCCGTAATTTTCATGTCATGCATCGCAATCAGCTGAAAGGCAAATGGGATCGCACGGTGCCGCAGACAGAAATTCACGGTCAGGTGGTTGGAATTGTCGGCCTAGGCAGTATCGGCAAGGAAATTGCCAAAAAGGCATCTTTTTTTGGGATGCGGGTCATTGGTGTTCAGAAAGAACCGGCAGCAGTCAAACATGTCGAGGCGGTGTATGGGCCCGAAGAAATGGAGACGGTTTTTAAAGAAAGCGATTATGTCATTAATTTGCTGCCTCTGACTGAAAATACCAAAGGAATCATTGATAAGCGCTATTTCGGCTCAATGAAACCGACCGCCTTTTTTATCAACATCGGAAGGGGGCCGACAGTGAACCAGGACGACCTGGTGGATGCTTTAATAACCAAACGTATCGCTGGGTTGGTCGCCGACGTATATCAGGAAGAGCCCCTGCATGAAGACAGTCCCTTATGGAAGCTGGAAAATGTGATTCTGACGCCGCACATTGCCGGTGTCTCTCCGAATTATATGGCGCGGGCGCTGGAAATCCTGCAACATAATCTGAAGGCATATGTCCACAAATCCGGCGAAATGCTGAATGTCATTGATCTAAACAAAGCGTATTAACGGGATTTCCGGAGCGTCGCTGTGTTTTAAGTCATCATGAAAATCGAATGCACCCCAATCAACGTTTACACCCCCGAATGCGGTCAGAGGCGATGCCTGCCAAAAAATGACTGCACAACCGGCGGCTGGTGTCATGTTCAAAGACCGTTCCATTCGAATCAACCCCTCTGATGATTCCATCATCGAGAAAAAATTGCAGGAGCTGTTCCCCGGCGCGTTCTCTTTGTTGCGGATTTTCGATGCGTTCAATGGCAGGGGCAGGTACCGGTAACGGTTGACCGCAGTCGATGAGGTGCTTCATAAAATTAGCGATTCGGCTCAGCCGCAGCAGCGTAATCGCCTCTTTGCGGGTGGTGGTATGGGATACGGGCAGGGCGCTGGATCGCATGCCGGAAAATTTTTTGGGCAACAACCCCATTGAAGCACACAACGCATAGTCCATGCTGCCCGGTGCCGGGTAAAAGACAGAGGTGCCGATCAGAACTCTGCGTTCAGCCAGGTAGAG
>JASFTL010000565.1:0-3100 GCA_050053555.1 Desulfobacterales bacterium | reverse complement strand
TCTATCGACAATAGAGGATAGAAAAACTCCCCGACCCCTCAAATAATTAAAATTTTATCGAAATCCTATGAAAATGGCAAAGGTTGCAGGTTTCGAGTAAAGTCCTTAAGAAAATACAATAAAAAAAGGCAGCGTCGGTAAATCGCTGCCATGCAATTTTATTTTTGCGCGACGACGATGCTCGCGCCGGCTTGGCAAATTTTCAATCCAAATATAGTGTTTGTTGGTTTGGAGCTGTTCTTTCTATCGGGTGGCGCTTGACTTTATTTTGGCTTTCTTTTCTTTTTCGACGCTCCCTGATGATAATAATCAACATAACCACAATGACGCCGATTTCCGAAAGCAAAAAAAGACCTTGAGAGATGAAATCCTTCATTTAAAACTCCTGTCGGGTATATGTGTAGTATCGGAAAAAATCGCCTAAACTTTAGCGATTATTGCGAGCTGCAGCCAGGGCTTTACCACTTATGCCGCAATGCCCCATATCAGAACATGATGATGGAAAGCGGTATAGATCACAATTATGACCAGCTGTGGGCGAACCTTTCTACCGGCCGACATCTAGGTTGCTGATATGTTGAGCTTTTAATGGATGCGGGTTTTGAAACCCGCCAAGAAGGGCATCAGATAGTGGGATATTCAAATAAATTTTACGCCGATTCCATAGGTGAGCATGGAATTCTCATCTGTCAATTCTTTGCACCATTTTACGGTCGAGTTGAAAATTTTTGGGCTGGATTTAAAGGGCTGGGCATCAAATTTAATGTTGATTTGAGTACCGGGTTTAAAAGCAACCTCTGATTCTAGTAACATTCCGTCATTGCTAAAGTCTTTCGTTTGAGCGTAACTCCAGGCTCCTGAATTGGCGTCTTCCAATATGACCGTGGCCTTATGCCGATAGCGTTTATTTTTTCTGAATCCGGTTGCGGCGCTCAATTGCGAATAGGATGATTGCAAAATATCATTTAATTGAGCCGGGTCAGTCTCAATGGGGCTAAATTCATCCCCCTTGCTTATAATTTTTTTAATTCTGGATGCGCTTTTGCCTTTAACGTCTTTGTTGCAGTCAGGACAGTCTTTACCCTTCATTCTGTTTTTAACCGTATCTTGCCACTCATGACCGTCTTCACAAATCCACCACACTTTTTGATTAAAACCCGGTGGTAAATTCCTCAGGTTCAAGCCGCTGTTTTTGGTAAAATGCCATTCTTTTACAAGATCTGTGCTCGATATTAACAGGTCAATATTATCGGCCCGTGTCAGTTTATTGCAGGAAGGACAGCCGCTACCCCTGTTTCTGCTGTATATCGCTGCCTCCCATTCATGCCCATCCGCACATATCCACCACACTTTTTTGCCGGAACCCGGCGTGACATTCCTCGGATTAAAATCCCCATTTCGCGTTGGGTGCCATTCTTTTGCGAGGCCTGGATTTGCGATTTTAAGGTTATATTGTTCGCTGGCTTTTGGCATGTTCGCACTTAAAACTATCTTTTGCACAACAATAGACGTGCATTCACCTTATTGCGATAAAATTAGAAGGACAACTATATATACGTATATGTAGTTAATAAGAAATGACTGTTAAAAAATCAATAGCTTTTTATTGCTTGATTTTGAATAATTTGGAGGCTTTCATCTTATTCATTTTCATGCAAGAATCAGGAGATAACTCATACCCATAAGCAGCGCTTAACCGATGAGAGGAACAATGATCAATTAAATTCATATCAAGACTCCGGATATGAGAATTCGGTTCAGATGGTAAGGTCCCAAACAGCTAACTTGATCATTTTGATTCGTCAGGCCCCCAATTTGAAAATATCAGCGATGAGTAATGCGGAAGTGAGCGAGGCGCCAAAAGCTTACGCGTCTGAACGGGCTTCTACATTAATCCGTTAGACCGTTTCTCGTCTGCTTCATCTGCATTGCTGGGGTGCAATGAGACGTTGCTTATATGCTATCCCCGCTTTTCGGTGTAGTCAAGCTTGCCGTCCGGCAACATGTACAATATCAGTGCCTCCCCATTCGATACGGTGGGGTGGTGTGCTGATCCGGGTTCAAATACGCACCAGCCGCGAGACATCCCATCAAATTTGGCCTCTGGAGTGATCGGCATAATCATGCAGATCTCGCCGCCAGGATGACTATGGTGTGATCCCACTAAATCGGTCAAATCCACTACGTCGACGCTTAAACCGCCTGTCTCTTGGCAGGGTTCGATAACACGCCCCCAACGCGGCCCCCCCGGTTCGCCGTTGGAACACATCCAACCATCTGCGATTGCTTGGTGGCACGCCCTTTCAATCGTATCGAACGTTTCACCTCCAGGCGGGAAGCGGCGGTTGAGTTCTTCAGCCAGCTCAGCGTCTATCTGCCTTGCTGAGATAAGGTCGGTTACGGGCTTGAGCAGGGCCTGAAATTCATTGACATTCATCGTATTCGCCTCCCGGGAAAGTTGTCGTTGATAAAACTCGTTACCACTTTTTCAGCATCCTAAGAATTATGGTACAGAATTCATAATATATATTGTATTATTTCACGGTTGATTAGAACTGTTTTGTAATCTGTACATTTCAGACAACTTACATTGATCTCAAAGCGCTGTCAACCTGATGATATGACATCGTGGAAAGCATATCTGAGATCGGAATGACAGTGCTCTCCGTCCTCTCAAACCAAAATATATATCCGGCCAGTATGCTTAAGACTGAGTGAATGCATAATAGATCAAAACGACTTCTACTCATTGGGTTGCAGCGCTCTTGGTGATATGCCTATAATATTTGGCAGGGGCCAAGAAATTGCATCATTATTTCTTTGAGATGAGCTTGTTTCGTAACTACCGGCGAACTCAAATTCTTTTTTCCCGATGTTGATATACAGCTGAGCTTGAGGCCCTCCCTCTGTATACATGGCTTTTGAGATATTCAGGGGAAGTTTTTTAAGAATATTAACTAGGTCGTGTGTGCTATACCAGGATCGCACATGAATAAATAAGATATTTTCTTGCCCGTCAATCGCAATCGCGGCCGTGCTCCACTTTTGGCGCTGCTGCTTCCAAACATTTCTGCCTTTACATGATATCATACGAATACTT
>JASFTL010000564.1:0-3105 GCA_050053555.1 Desulfobacterales bacterium | reverse complement strand
TTTCGATCCCAAAAAGACGCCCTTGCTTTTTGACATTATTGGCAGCAAAGATCCCAAGGCGTTCGTCTTGAACAACATCATGATTCCGATCATCCGCCATTGGGTGGAATGTTTCCAGCACTTTGGTTATTTGCTCGAGCCCCACGGGCAGAATGTATTACTCGAAGTTGACGACGAATTAGCAGTTAAGCGGATCGTCCATCGCGATTTGAGTCTGGGGATCGATATGCGGCGCCGGCGTGACATTGATCTGGCTGAAGGTCATCTGAACGCCTACAATCGAATGGAAAGCAGCGCATTTCACAGCATCGCATATGACAAATTTATGGGAGGTCACTTCTTTGACCGAATCGTGGCTTCCTGCCAGGAAAAACATCCCGATCTTAAAGCCGAAGATTTCCGCAAGCCGTGTCGCGATGAATTCGCCCGTATCTTTCCGGACAGCGACAGGTATTTTCCAAAAACAATCTGGTATTTCAGCGAAGAGCGCGATCAATTTAACAAGCCTCTGTTTCAAGATACAGAAGAGACCCCTAAGTGGCGGCCTTAGTGTCCACAAAAGGCCTCTACTTGAATTCCGAATGGCAAACCCATATTTTATAAAGAGATTTAGCCGCAGTTGAATCCTCCCGAAGAGGGGCGTAGGATCGCCATTCAACGGGTAAACATTCAACAGGGCGAGCCGCAGGCTTTCATATTCTCATTCATTTTCTTGCAGGATTCGGGTTTTAAATTGACGGCTTACCATCATTGGACTACATTGCTATGATATGGAATGCTTCAGTGTAGATAAAATAACGAGCAATCCTGATTTAGCCAAATATCGCAACACTTTTGCTCCAGGCCAGACTATCTTTTTAGAAGGTGATGATTCGCAAGATCTCTATATCCTGGTGGCTGGTCAGGTTGAGATTTTTAAAGGAGACAAGAAGATAAGGGACATCACCGAGGAAGGAGCGGTCTTCGGAGAGGTATCCTTTTTTTTAGGTGATAGACGCACCGCATCTGTTAAAGCAAAGAACAAGGTGGAGGTCATTTGCATCCCCAAAGAAGAGATCACGCTTTTCTTAGAAGAATGTCCAACTGCAGGACCGGAGATCATCCGGCATCTATCACGATGGCTGAGTGAAACAACCCAAATGCTGTATGGCTTAAAGGAAGTATGCGATCAATTGCCGGACGCTGTTATAATGACGGATAAGGAGGGTCGCATCCTTGTATGGAATTCTGCTGCTGAAAGACTATATGGACGTGACTGGTCCCGGATGCGCGATGCCAATGTTGATGAAATCTACGCCAAACCGGAGGAATACAAAAATTTTTTGAAAGAGGTTCAAGACCACTATTCAGCCAGCGAAAGAGTTTTTGATATCAAGCACCCCCAGAAAGGCATCCGCTGTATCTCGACAAGTTTCACCGTACTTTACGACGGCCACCATAACTTTCAGGGCGTCCTTTCGCTGGGACGCGATGTCACCGTCGCAAAAAAATTGGAGAAAAAGTATAAGCGCGTATTTTTATGGCTTATCTCGGCATTTATTTTGATCGGCCTTTTGACCGCAACGATTTTCCTGGGCTATCCATACTATTCGAAGGGCCACCAGACCGTGGATCTAAGACAAAAAGAACTCAGAAACCTCCTGGCCAAAGATTATTTTCTGCTCAATTCATGGTTAGCCGATCAGCCGGATGCTCAAAACACCGAGGGCATCAGGCGCATCATGCGACAGTTTTTTAATATTCAGCAGAGCACGGCAATTCCTTATACGGGTCTGGTATTGCTAGATAAGGATAAAAAGGTAGTCATGGGGCATTCCACAAAGGCAGGTGTCTCTGCTGCCGACATAATCGGCAGCAGTTATGCCGCCATAGAATTCCAGGGAAGTGAAAGCTCACTTCACAAAGTACTGACGGTTTACCGTACCGAAAAGGATCATCCTATGGGTAAAAAAGGCATCGAAATCGCCTTTGAGCTTTACAATAACAAAGCCTTTATGGGCTGGCTGGTCTTTCAGATGGATATGGATTCGCTGGCAGATACCTACGGTATAAATGTTAAAAATCTAATAAACCTCAAGTTTGATAAGCCTTGAGTTATGCGTAACTCAGAAAATGTACAATCCTGCCGCCTTGAAGTCTCACATGCTGACGATGGGGCGGTGACACTTCACATCCAGGGCCGCATGGATGCAGCCACTGCAACCGAAACCATCGCCGGCCTAAAATCCACTTTAAAGCCCCCGCTGCCTCCCGTGTTGACTGTCGATCTTGAAAAGGTAACCTATCTGGATGATTTCGGAGCGCTGGTCCTGGTCGAGTTAAAAAATTTAATGGCCGGCCCAAAAAGCCAACTTCACATTAAAAACGCCGATCAAAGGGTCAAAGAGATCCTTTCTATTCTCAAGTACGATCAGTTGGGGGAAGCGGCCGTACTTACCGGCAAACCTGCCCCCAACATGTTTATTCGATTAGGCGAAGGTGTCTTTCGTCAGGCGGCGGGTCTGAATTTCATTTTCTCTTTTATCGGGTCTGTTTGCTTATCGCTGATCCATGTTTGTATGCACCCCAGGTCGTTGCGAACAGATGACATCTTCTCATCTATGAAGAAAGTTGGTGTGGATGCGCTGCCCGTTGTAGGCCTGATCAGCTTTTTGCTGGGGTTGATCATGGCCTTTATGTCTTCGGTTCAGCTGCAGCAATTCGGGGCGAACATCTACGTGGCTTCCCTTGTCAGTCTGGCCATGGTTCGCGAGCTGGGGCCGATTATGACGGCCATCATCGTAGCCGGCAGGTCGGGCTCAGCGTTTGCGGCTGAAATCGGGACCATGAAGATTTCCGATGAAGTCGATGCCCTGTTCACCATGGGATTTGACCCCACGCGTTTTCTGGTCGTCCCCAAAACGGTCGCCGCCGTTATTACGGTTCCCATACTGACTCTGTTTTCGGATCTGTTCGCTATATTGGGCGGTCTGGTGGTCGGGGTTTTTATGCTGGATCTGACGGCCAATGCCTACATGACGCAAACGTTGAAAACCTTGACACTTTTTGATGTCTTTTGGGGATTTTTAAAGGCGGCTGTGTTTGCGTTGTTGATCGCCGGGATCG
>JASFTL010000563.1:0-3109 GCA_050053555.1 Desulfobacterales bacterium | reverse complement strand
CCTTTTTTGTCACGCTGGTTATTTTTGGAACCGGCGGTTTTTCAAGTGTATTTTCTTTTCTATACCTGGTGGTTATTATTTACTCCAGTATTTTGCTACCCATGCAGGGTACGATGGTTATTGCAGCCTTTTGCAGTATTCAATTCGGATTTTTGGTTGGGCTTGAATATTTCGGTATCTTGAATCCATTCGGCACCGATGCGAATTTATTAGCGACGGCCTATGGATGGAACCAGATATTTTTCAAATTATTGATCACCATGATCGCCTGCTTTGCGGTGGCTTTCTTGAGCAGCCTGTTAGCGGAACAGACGCGGGTTACAAAAAAAGAACTGCGGACGATGGAGGATCATGTCAAGCGGGTCGAAAAGATGGCTGCCATTGGAGAAATGGCAGCTGGTTTAGCTCACGAAATAAAAAATCCCCTGGCTTCCTTGTCAGGATCCATTCAGCTGTTAAAGGAAGATTTGCGCTATGATCCTGATCATGATCGCCTAATGCAAATCATTCTGCGTGAAGCCGATCGCTTAAGTTCTTTAGCAAGCAATTTCCTTTTATATGCTCGTCCGCCCGCAGGCAAAGTTGAGCCCATTAAATTAGATCGAGCGGTGTTGGAAGCTGCTGAACTCTTTGAAAAAGATGGATCGAACAACGGCCGCATCACCACCTCAAAAGAGGTATCACCGGACGTGTGGATTAGCATGGATCCCGTTCATCTGCACCAAGTCTTATGGAATCTGCTGTTGAATGCCGCAGAGGCAATTGACGATGAAGGTAATATTGAAATCGAAATGTTCCCGCTAAAGAATAAGCATGCCTGTGTTATCATAACCGATAATGGATGTGGCATGACTAGTGAGACGTTGGCTTCGATTTTCGATCCGTTTTATACCACTAAACCAAACGGTACCGGTTTGGGTTTGTCGATCGTTCACCGAATTCTTGATGCTTACGATGCCTGGTTGAATGTAGAGAGTGAGCCAGAAAAGGGAACAACGGTCACATTAAATTTTAAACAGATTGCCCCACCCACATAGCCTCCCAAGCGTCACGCCAACTTGGTCTTGACAGCCACCGGTAAAATGAGTTACCAAAATCAGCTTAAATCAATTATTTGGGCCATTGACTGATAAAAAGAGGAAAATTATTTAATTTACCAACTAAAGTAAGGTATTCCCCGATTATTCACCCTCCCTTTCCGGCAGGGGCAGGCCAGAAGAGACCCTTGCTATTGCAACGTTGCTTTTTTGTGGACTATAATATCGCAGTCCTTCCAGAATGATGCAATCGGAGGCGGGCGCAAGTCGGAGTTTTCCGGCCGCCGTCAGATGCTTAAATCGGATAAGGGGCTCAAATGCAATGGTCATACGAGTATTATTTTTTTACTCTCCTTCGCCAGAATGCCCCGCAGCAGGCCGCGGGGATGAATGGCGAGGAGAGCCCTCCGAAGCTTTAGCGAAGGGGGGCTGGTGGCTATGGAGAGTTCCGCCATCGTTATCAGGATGCCACGGAGCTTGCCGCGGGGAGGCTTCACTCAACGGACGAACATGTGACTGGAATGAATATGGAAAAGGCCAGCGAGCTGATTCAGAAACGTAGAGATAAATTTGATCAGCTAAAAAAAAGTAATATTCAGCTTTTCCCGAATGATTTCAGTGTTTCCCACACCATCGATGAAATATACGGGATAATTGAACACGAACCCAAAGCGATAAAAGATGATACGCTCAATTTTGCCGTTGCCGGTCGCGTGATGGCCATTAACCGTTTTGGAAAAGCAGCGTTTATTCGTTTCAGAGATCGGACCGGTCTTCTTCAAGCTTATATCCGTAAGGATAAAATCGGTGATGAAGCATATCGGCTCTTTCAGCACCTGGATGCAGGGGACTTTGTTGGCCTTTATGGAGGCGTTTTTAAAACCAAAACCGGCGAGTGGACCCTTTTGGTAAGCGAATTTAAACTAATCTGTAAAGCCATTCGACCTCTGCCCGAAAAGTTTCACGGTCTTAAAGACCCGGAAAAGCGATATCGCCAGAGGTATCTGGATCTGATTATGAACGCGGATGTGAGGGAGCTCTTCATTAAACGCAGCCGGATTATTCGGGAGATCCGGCGGTTTTTTTTAGACCGGGATTTTCTCGAGGTCGAAACTCCCATGATGCAACCGATTCCAGGGGGAGCCGAAGCAGAACCTTTCAAAACGCATCACAAAGCCCTGGGGATGGATCTGTATTTGCGCATTGCACCGGAACTTTACTTAAAGCGCCTGGTCGTCGGTGGATTCGAAAGAGTGTTTGAAATAAACAGGAATTTCAGAAATGAAGGTATTTCGACCCAGCACAATCCGGAATTTACCATGCTTGAATTCTATCAGGCTTATGCCACTTTCACCGATCTCATGCAATTTACCGAGCAGCTGTTTTCATCGGTGGCTCAGGCGGTTACCGGATCGACGACGATTTCATATCAGGGGAAATCAATTGAGCTGGCCGGCCCCTGGCGCCGAATAACACTCCAGTCTGCTCTAGTGGATATCGGCGGTATTGATCCGGCATTGCTAAGCGATAAGGCAGGTTTACTCCAATTTGCTGCTCGACATGGAGTCAAGATTACCAAAACAGGAAAGCTGGGAAAAGTGATCACCAAGCTGTTCGATGCTGTCGTTGAGCCCAAATTAATTCAGCCGACCTTTATTACGGCTTATCCAGCGGAAGTTTCACCACTATCACGGCGCAGCGATCAGGAACCCGAATTGACCGAGCGTTTTGAGCTTTTTATTGGCGGAAGTGAGATCGCGAACGGGTTTTCTGAGCTAAATGACCCGGTCGATCAAAAAGAAAGATTTGCTCAGCAGGTCAAAAGTCGCGCAGCCGGTGATGACAAGGCCCACCAAATGGATGAAGATTATATTGAAGCTTTGGAGTATGGCATGCCGCCGACTGCCGGCGAAGGCATTGGAATTGACAGGCTCGTCATGCTGCTAACAGATGCGGTTTCAATTCGCGAGGTCATCCTTTTTCCTCATATGAAACCCAAGTAATATGTTTTTATGAGGTTCAGGGCGCCAAAGCTTATGATCAATTAGGGTGGTAATATCATTTGGTAAATG
>JASFTL010000562.1:0-3120 GCA_050053555.1 Desulfobacterales bacterium | reverse complement strand
CAAAAAGACAACGCGGATGAAAGCTGCAGCCCGGCGGTGGGTCGATGGGGCTGGGGACATCTCCTTTTAGAATGATTCTTTGATTGCTTTTGAGAGCCGGATCCGGAACAGGCACCGCCGAAAGGAGCGCCTGGGTATAGGGGTGCAGCGGTGTCTGGTAAAGGATTTGGCTGGGCGCAAACTCTACTATTTTGCCTAAGTACATGACGGCCACGCGATCACTGACATGTTCCACCACGCTTAAATCATGAGATATGAAGAGATAGGTCAGTCCGAAATCATCCTGCAGATCCTTGAGTAGATTAATCACCTGAGCCTGGATGGATACGTCCAGCGCGGAGACGGCCTCATCGCAGACGATCAGCTTGGGGTTTAGCGCCAGCGCTCTGGCGACCCCGATTCGTTGCCGCTGGCCGCCGGAGAATTGGTGCGGATAGCGGCGCATGTGCTCTTTTCGCAGCCCGACCACCCGCAGTAACTCGAGTACCCGTTCTTCTCTTTTCTTTCTGCTTCTCATTCCGTGGACCAGCAAAGGTTCACCAATAATATGCGCTACCGTTTTGCGGGGGTTGAGGGAAGAGAACGGATCCTGGAAGATGATCTGCATCTTTTCGCGCAGGGCCTGCATCTTGTTTTTGTCATAGGAGAGAATGCTTTCCCCTTCGAAATAGATTTTACCTGAAGTGGGCTCCTCCAGACGCAGGATCGCTCTGCCGAATGTCGTCTTGCCACAGCCGGATTCTCCCACCAGTCCCACGGTTTCGCCCTCATCAATGGTCAGACTGACACCGTCAACCGCTTTAACTGCGGCGATTTCCTTCATCAAAACACCGCCTTTGATGGGGAAATGCTTAACAATATTGTGGGCCTCCAGCAGAGTTTTTCCCGATGCTAGCGAATCAGGCATATTTCAAACACCTTACAAAATGATTGGTTGCAACCTCATACATCTCGGGTTCTACTTGGCGGCAATCTTTAAATACATCCGGGCAGCGGTCGCTGTACAGACAACCGGAAGGCAAATTGAGCAGCGAAGGCACGACACCGGAAATGGTCTTCAGCCGGACGTCTTTATTATCTCTGCCCAGTACGGGGATGGATTGCAGCAAACCGACGGTATATGGATTTTTTGGACTGGCGTAAATGGTTTTGACGTCCGTGTATTCCATTACCTTGCCGGCATACATAACCGCCACATTTTGGGCCATCTCGGCTATCACGCCCAGATCATGGGTGATAAACAGGATGGATGCCCCTGTTTCGGTTTTAAGTTTGTTCATCAAATCCAGGATCTGGGCCTGGATGGTTACATCCAGGGCCGTGGTGGGCTCATCGGCGATCATCAACTTCGGATTGCAGGCCAGCGCCATCGCTATCATCACCCGCTGTCGCATACCCCCGCTCATCTGATGCGGGTAGTCGGAAAGCCGCGTTTCAGCTGCCGGGATGCCCACAAGGTGAAACATATCGATTACACGCTCGCGGGTCTCGCTGCGGGACAGTTTCTGATGCAGCCGGATGACTTCGGCGACCTGATCGCCCACCGGAAAAACCGGGTTGAGCGATGTCATCGGTTCCTGGAAAATCATGGAAATGCGGTTGCCCCGGATTTTGCGCATCTGATATTCGGTGAGCTCCAGCAGCTTTTTGTCGTCGAATAAAATCTCTCCGCTCTCAATTTTGCCGGGTGGATCCGGGATGAGCCGAATAATGGAATGCGCGGTGACGCTTTTACCGCAGCCGGATTCGCCCACCAATCCCAATGTTTCACCGGACTTGATCGTCAGGCTGACATTGTCAACGGCTTTGGCCACCAACCCGCGAACATAGAAATACGTCCGCAAGTTTTTTATTTCCAGCAGTTTATTGTTTTGCATAAATATTAATCTTACCTAAAATGATCCCCCTTTTGAAATTTGAAACGCTCAATTGAGGTCTTAATCTCTCAGCCGGGGGTCCAGAGCGTCTCTGAGGCCGTCTCCCAGAAGGTTGAAACCCAGGACGGCAAAAAGAATCGCCAATCCGGGAAAGGTCATTACCCATGACGCCCGCAGGATCAGGGCACGGCTTTTGGCAATCATGGCGCCCCATTCCGGTGTGGGGGGCTGGGCGCCCAATCCCAAAAAACTCAAGGCCGCCATATCCAGGATGGCCGATGCAAATCCCAAGGTGGTCTGGACGATCAATGGACCGAGGCAGTTGGGCAAAATGGCGATAAAAATTATGCGAAAATCGCGGGCGCCAATCGCGCGCGCGGCACTGACATAGTCTTTTTCACATTCCTCCAGCACGCTGCCGCGCACAATGCGCGCAAAACGCGGAATATAGGTAATGGCAATGGCAATCATGGCGTTCTGCAGACTGGGCCCTAAATAAGCCACGACCACAATGGCAAGCAGGATGTATGGAAAGGCCAGGATAATATCCATGATCCGCATGATGATGCTGTCCCGCAAGCCTTTGTAATAGCCGGAGATGCACCCCAGGATAATGCCGCAGAAAAATGCGAGACCGACGCTGATGACCGCCACAAGCAGTGATACGCGTGCGCCGTAAATCAGACGTGAAAGGATATCGCGGCCCAGATCATCCGTGCCCAGAATGTTTTTCCAGGTGCCGGTTTCGTGCCACACCGGTGGTTTGAGCTGGTCGTAAAGCGAATTTTCAATCGGATTGTGGGGGCTTAGATAAGGGGCGAAGATGGCACTGAAAATAAAAATCGTAATAATCATCAGACCCAGCACGGCGGTTTTGTTGCGCCACAGCTGGCTGACCTGGTCAAAAAACGGATGCCGGTCTTCCGGATTTTTTTTGGGCTTTTCGTTTTTCATTTCACACTGATTCTGGGGTTGATAATGGCATACATGACATCCACACAAAGGTTGATGACAACAAAGATCGTGGCGATAAACAGGGTGCCGCTGCGAATGACCATATAGTCCCGTTGCATCACGGCGTCATACATCCACTTGCCCACACCGGGCCAGGCAAAGATCGTTTCCGTCAGGATCGCACCGCCTAAAAGCACGCCGAACTGAAGGCCGATGGTGGTGACCACCGGAATCAGCGCATTGCGCAGGGCATGTTTGTAAATCACGATAAATTGTGAAAGCCCCTTGG
>JASFTL010000561.1:0-3123 GCA_050053555.1 Desulfobacterales bacterium | reverse complement strand
GCGTCGGTTTGAAACCGAGAGGTCTCAAAAGGATGGCTGGCAGGAGCCGAATGAACCGAGAGGTTCACGTTCGGTTCTGTGAGGGCCTGGGGGTGAAATTCCCCCGGGCTACTCGACTATCAGGTTTTCAAACTGGAAATTAGCCTGAACCAATAGAAGCCTAACCTACGTTTCCTATTCAGGTAACCCAGCCTTGCGCAGGACCGCAATGGTTCGCTTCTTATCTGTTTCATCCCTATAGGGAGTATATACTTTCTTTATGGAAAAGTTGGGGCGTATTCTGAGAACTTCTGCCGCAGCCGCTCGCGCCTCCTCGTCACGGCCCAGCAAGCCGTAACAGGCGGTTAGCCCAAAATGGCTTACCCAGTAATCAGGATTCCTTTCGGTTGCTCTTTTGAAAAACGCGATTGCTTTCTCATATTCACCGTTTACACGATAAGCCACGCCTGTGTAATGCAAGATTTGGTTGGGAGGAAAAGGGTCAAGACGATTTGCTATCTTAAATTCATTAATAGCTTCTTCTATCCTGCCTCCCTCAAAGAGAAGAGCGATTCCCAGCAAATTACGCCAATTAGCGGAATTGGGGCTAAGAGAAACACCCTTCTTTCTTAAGGCGACGGCCTCCTTAATCTCGCCTTTCTGCAAGTGGACACTGCTTAAAGCAATGTAACCATCGGGCTCAGAGTCATCCAACTCAAGAGTCTTCTGCGCGAGCTTCCTTGCCGCTTCAAGAGACTTATCGCGAGACTCAGTCCAACTATAAGCTGCATCCAATAGGTGTGTCCACGCCAAGTTTCCATATGCAGACACATAGTTCGCATCTAAGGCAATAGCCTCTTTAAACATCTGCCGTGCAAGAATATTCGTGTCTTTATTAAATCGAAGATAAAGTTTGTTGCCTTCTAAAAATTTTAAATACGCTTCGAAATTATCAGTGGTTTGCGAAAATTGTCTGGCATCTTCCCCTTTCGTCAGCTTTATATGTAAAGATGTTATAATCTTTTTGGTAATTTCATCTTGCAGAGCAAAGATGTCCTTCAGCTCTCTATCGTAGCGCTCCGCCCACACGTGCGTACCCGTAACAGCATCAATCAGCTGGGCTGTAATGCGTATACGGTCCTCCGTCTTTTGGACACTGCCTTCTAACACATAGCGTACGCCGAGTTCTTCTGAAACCTGCTTGATCTTTACAGCTCTGCCTTTATAAGTAAATGTCGAGTTACGAGCAATCACAAATATATCGTCAACTTTAGACAAAGCTGTGATGATATTCTCAGTGATTGCGTCGCTAAAATACTCCTGTTTCGAATCGTCACTCATGTTAGCAAACGGAAGTACTGCAATAGATGGTTTGTCGGGGAGTGGAAATGCCATTTTCTCAACAGATGCCGGCTCAACTTTTTTTGATTGTTGCAGATAAATATTCCAGCCAATCAACCCCCCTGCAACCACAACCAGAATGACAATAGCGGCCAAGGCTGTTTTGCGTGAAAACCGACCCAAAAATCTTTTCTCACCGATCACTTTGCCGGCAGCATCAGGTTTCATCAAAACCCGATAGGCACCCACCGGCTTGGGTATATTTTTTACTGACTTCTCTCCCAGATATTCATAACCCAGAGGCAGTTTGGTCTCGATATGATCAAAAGCCGTCTTTGAGACGCATATACCTCCGGGATCTGCCAGTGATTCCAGTCTGGCAGCGATGTTAACTCCATCACCGTAGATGCGGTCTTCTTCATCAATGACATCACCAAGATTGATACCAATGCGAAATTCCATTCTACGGTTCTCGGCCAACTCTGCGTTACGGGTCTGAAAGTCATTCTGCACCGCCACCGCACACTGCACGGCATCAACCACACTGGAAAACTCGGCCAGTACATTATCCCCTGGTGAGTCAACGACTCGGCCCCTGTGCTGTTTAATCAGAGATGACATGATTTCACGATAGGACGCCATTGTCTTTACAGTAGCGGTCTCGTCTTCTGCCATGAGCCGACTGTACCCAACTGCATCGGCGCTGAGAATAGCGGTGAGTTTGCGTTTAAAATCTTGTTCTGTCATAGCACCACCACACATTTTAGGTTTCAATGGGAATGCGGCAGGATTATTTAAACAGATTCTAAATATTATGAATAATCATGGGTCATTACATGGTCAAGGATAGTCACAGGATGAAATGGTGAAATAAATGAAATTCTTGATTTGAGACTTTATGTAAACTGATGGTACTTTACCAGAAAACCAAATTTTACCAAGTACCGATATATTGAGATGAACATTAATCTGGCCAAATTTTAGATATGTAATGGTGATCACATAAGACCTTGTTTTTAAGAATGTTTTGATCACTTTCCAAACCTGCAATTTTATGAATATACAGATATCAGATTTATCCAGTAAATATCAAACCGGCAATCATCATACGGATATCAATATGATATCCATGGGGAAATATAATTCTAGCAAAACAAAAAGGGTTTACGATTTTTCGCAAACCCTTTTATTAACTGGTACGCCCGGCTGGATTCGAACCAGCGGCTTTCAGCTCCGGAGGCTGACGCTCTTTCCACTGAGCTACGGGCGCTCAAAATCAATAAATTTAAATAATTTATACTCGTCCATAAGTCAAGGTCAAAACCCTGTGGTTTCTACCTATTTAACAATATTAAGCAGGCCTTTCTCGATGGCTTCTTTGGCTTCACCGACCACATACAGCGAACCGGCAATGCAAACAACATCATCAGGACCTGCCGTCTCAATGGCATGCTTGGCTGCTTCTGCGACATCGGCTACAGTCGTTACGTCTGAGATAATTTTTTTTGCGCTGGCATACAGTTTTTGCGGTGGCACCGCCCGGGCGGTTTTTGCGCGGGTGATGATTGCCTGGGAACATGCGGGCAGCAAACTTTTGAGCATGCGGGCGTAGGGCTTGTCATTTAATATTCCGACAACCAGTATAATGCGCCGCTTTGCCAGGTTTTCGACCAAAAATTTGGACAGATTGCGTGCGGCGATCAAATTATGCGCCCCGTCCAGTATCAATAAAGGCTTGTCGGAAACAATTTCCAGCCTTCCGGGCCATCTGGTTTTTGTAAGTCCCTGCTTAATGCATTTAAA
>JASFTL010000560.1:0-3125 GCA_050053555.1 Desulfobacterales bacterium | reverse complement strand
GAATGCAATAAAGGTCAGCGTCAAAGGCGCATGGGCCAGCCTCAAAACCGGATTGGACGCCGCCGTATCCGATCTCAAATCCGGTATCGAAAAAGCAATAGCTGAATTCAAAAAATAAAATCTGACCAATTATTTTCGTCGGCCTGTTTCGGGTCCCAGCGTTTTGTTAATTCCACCAGGTTTTTGCTGTGCGTTAAAACAACGACCTCATCACCCTTCTGAAGAGAGGTCTCTTCATTAACAAAATTAAATTGATCATCACGATAGTAGAAAACAGCTGCAGTTTTTTCAGGCAGGCCCAGTTCATTGATCTTATTCGTCTCCTTTTACCGGCAACAAAGGTAAAAAGTCGCGCATCATGTTTTAAAAAAGTCGGAAGTTCAATACTATCTAGACCCCTGACCATAGTTACAAGATATTGGCTCCTTGTACGCACGGGGATGATGGTATCTTCAAGTTCGAGTTCGCTGCACAGTTGTTGCAAATCATCATCCTCGATGCTGGGCACCACCCGTTTAAAGCCCATTGAGCGACCGAGCAGAGCGGTAATGATATTGACCTGATCGCTATCTGCGAGACAAAACAAAAAATCACAATCCTTGGGGTTAACCTGGCTGAGTATGGCCGGTTTGGAGGCGTCTCCATGCACGAAACTTCAGTCCAGCTCTTCTGAAAAGGATGATCAATGCAATCGATATCGGCGACCGCAGGGAAACAAGTCGAACCATAATCCTTGCCCCTTGCTATGTCTGACAACTACTCCTCTTTGGGTTGTTGAATTGTCAGGACCGGACACGAAGCCATGCGTATTACCTTTTCGGTTACTGAGCCGAACAAAAATTTCTGCCAGCCGGATTCACCGTGGGTCGCGATCACAATGATGTCCGCATTTTCCTCGTCAGCCAGATTAACGATTTCATAAGCCGGTTTTCCGTTGATGACCAAAGTTCGCACCGGGACATCGTCTGGCATCTTCCGCCGCGAAATATCCTCCAGCGTTCTTTCCGCTGTTTCCTGCATCGCTTTTAATGACGACGGAATGTGAAATCCCGGCTCTGCAACACCGGGTACAATAGGCCCCGGGAAGATGATGTGCACCAGGATAAGCTCGGCTGAAAAGTGCGCGGCAAATTCCTGGGCCACGCTGAGACCTTCATAGGACGGATCACTGAAATCCGTCGGGCAAACAATTTTTTTAATGGGTAACATGATCCAACCTGCCTTTCTTTTTTATCAACCGTACGATTCAAAAAATGGATATGGATTTACCCTTATCCATCCAATTCCACCTTCAGAGAAAGAAATTCCAGCATGTCTTTCAAAGCGATAATGCCCACCAGTTGATCATTTTCGACGACAATCAGGCGGCTGGCGTTGTTGCGGCGCATCACCGAAAGTGCCTGGACGGCATCGGCATCCGGTTCAATCGTATTTTCCGCCGAACACCGATCAGCTACCTCTCCAACCGTTTTTTGTTTCCATTCTTCACGCGGAATCTCTTTGACCTGTTTGGTGGTGATACAGCCAATAAGTCTGCTGGCATTTATCACCGGGAACATCTTGTAATGATATCGGTAAATATAATCTTCGACGAGCTGACCGACGGTTAGTGACGCCGGCACGGTCACCGGGTTTGTTTTCATAAACCGTTTCAAAGGTTCGCCTTCCAGAGCCTTGCGGGTAATCAGCTGCTGATAAGACATTTTAGCAGCGCTTTGAATGAATAAACCGATTAAACCTAACCACATACCACCGATAAAGTTTCCGCCCAGAATACGAATGAAACCCATAATGATCAAAAAAATGCCAAACCCACTTCCGATGGTAGAGGAAACACGTGTTGCCCAGCGCAGGTTTCCTTTCCATCCCCATAGGACGGACCGCAGAATTCGTCCACCGTCCAGCGGGAATGCGGGAAAAAGATTGAAAACGGCCAGCAGTCCGTTAATCATGGCCAAATAGGCCACCACGCCTTTGATGGCCGGGGACCAGTCGTTGACGATCCCCACTTGGTAAATGCCGTAAAATATGGCTGCAATGGCCATACTGGAAAGCGGACCGACGATGGCGATTTGTAATTCGGCTTTTGCACTGGACGGCTCATCACCCATTTCGGCAACTCCGCCGAAAATAAAAAGGGTGATCCCTTTCATGGGCACACCGCTTTTTCTGGCCACCAACGAATGACAAAACTCGTGGGCGATAATCGATAAAAAGAGTCCCACGGCACCAATAATGCCCATTACCCAGTAAGTTTGGGGGGAAAGATTTTGGTATTGAAACGGAAAAAATCCGGTCGAAAGGGACCAGGCGATGAGAACGGCGATGATAATCCAGCTTAAGTCGATGCCGACCTCAAAACCAAATAGTCTAAATAGTTTAAAACGCTTGCCAAACATCTCTTTGCTCCTTTGGGGCAGAAATAAACGGCTCAACGACTCGATTAAGCCCCAGTCGAATTTCTCGTCCGCGCCTCTACCCCTTTCAGTCATTAATTTTGACACACAACCAACTGATAATGCTTAAAACATTCAATGAAAATGGATTAAAGCCACTATTTTGTGCATATAGGGGCTGTAAATTAGCGGTTTGCTCTCACGATTCTGGCAGGTATAAATGGAGAATCGTCCAGTTGCGACGTGAGTCTTTTTGTAAGACGACCAGATCCGGCTGCCCATTTAGCAGATTAGGGGGAAGGATGGTGATCCATAAGGTAGTCCAGAAGCGCATTTTCAATTTTTTCCCAACCCGCGCCATCAACCACAGAAATCCTCTTATTTTCTTGAAAATTGTAGTGCTCACAGATTTCTTTGAATTCCGGGTGTTCTTCTTTTAATAAGCTCCAGATACGTTTAGCGCCGTCCTTTGCACTCAAGGCCTTGATGGCATCAACCACCGCAACCTTACCATCGGGTGTAAACCGGATGCGATCTCTCTCAAGTTTCATCATCAAGTGTTTCATTGCCCTTATCCTTTCATTTCAGCGATGTCACGAACTGCTGCATTTCAGAGAATATTTCCCTTGCATTTTTATAAGTTCGCTGACAGAGATAAATTACGAATGAGGATTAGCCATGAGTTTATACAATAGCCTGCGGTAAACCAATACGGTCAATCCTGTATTC
>JASFTL010000559.1:0-3130 GCA_050053555.1 Desulfobacterales bacterium | reverse complement strand
CGAAACCCTTAAAAATAGACGCCTGGTGGCTCTGGATATGGGAGCGCTGATCGCCGGTGCCAAGTATCGCGGTGAATTTGAAGATCGCCTCAAAGCCGTTTTAAAAGAGGTCGAGGCCGCAGAAGGTGAAATCATCCTATTTATCGATGAACTTCACACTGTCGTTGGCGCCGGTGCCGCCGAAGGTGCCGTGGATGCTTCCAATATGCTTAAACCTGCTCTGGCCCGGGGCACTTTGCGATGTGTGGGGGCAACGACGCTCAACGAATATCGCAAATACATCGAAAAAGATGCCGCCCTCGAACGCCGTTTTCAGCCGGTAAAGGTCGGTGAGCCCAGCGTAGAGGACACGATTTCGATTCTGCGCGGGCTCAAAGAAAAATACGAAGTCCATCACGGTGTTCGCATCAAAGACTCGGCCATCGTGGCTGCGGCCACCCTTTCTCATCGGTATATTGCCGACCGATTTTTGCCGGATAAGGCAATTGATTTAATGGATGAATGTGCCTCCAAACTGAGAATTGAAATCGACAGCATGCCGGCCGAAATCGATGAGGTCCAGCGCAAAATTACCCAGACCGAAATCGAACGTCAGGCCTTGAAAAAAGAAAAGGATTCGGCTTCCAAAGAACGGCTGAAAAAACTGGAAGCCGAACTGGCCGATATGAATGATGAGCTGATGAAAATGAAAGGTCACTGGCAGAATGAAAAGGATCTGATTGAGACCATTCGCAAAATTAAAGAAGATCAGGAACAATTGAGCACCGAGGCCCAGCTATCCGAAAGAGAGGGCAATCTGGCGCGTGTGGCAGAGATCCGATACGGAAAGGCCCTGGAACTTCAAAAGCAGCTGGAAGAAGCCAATCAAATGCTTTCCGAGCTACAACAAACCAGCAAGATGCTAAAAGAGGAAGTCGATGATGAGGATGTGGCTGAAGTCGTATCCCGCTGGACCGGAATTCCGGTGAGTAAAATGCTCGAAGGTGAACGCGATAAACTGGTGCGTATGGAAAAGCGGCTGCACCGGCGGGTGATCGGTCAGAACGAAGCCGTCACCGCGGTGTCTAATGCCGTGCGACGGGCACGCTCGGGGCTGCAGGATCCTAACCGGCCTATCGGTTCTTTTATTTTCATGGGGCCCACCGGCGTCGGCAAAACCGAACTGGCCAAAGCGCTGGCCGAATTCATTTTTGACAGCGAGCAGGCCATCGTTCGGATTGACATGTCCGAATACATGGAAAAGCATTCCGTCGCCCGCCTGATCGGAGCGCCCCCCGGATATGTGGGATATGAAGAAGGCGGCTACCTGACTGAAGCAGTCCGCCGCCGGCCGTATTCGGTGGTATTGTTTGATGAAATCGAAAAAGCGCACCCGGAAGTCTTTAATGTCATGTTGCAAATTCTGGATGACGGGCGTATGACCGACGGCCATGGGCGAACGGTTGATTTTAAAAATACAATCGTCATTATGACATCCAATGTGGGCAGCCAGTGGATTCGGGAATTAGGGGCATCCGACCGTACCGAAATGGAAAATCGGGTCACCGAGGCCTTGCGTGCCAGTTTTAAGCCCGAGTTTTTAAACCGCATCGATGAAATCATCATCTTCCAGAGCCTGGCCCCGGATGACATTTTGAAAATCGTCGACATTCAGATGGAAAGGTTGGATCGGCGGCTTGCCGACAAAAATATTGAACTTATATTATCAGACGGTTCAAAAGAATTAATCGCCAAGAAGGGTTATGATCCAGTCTATGGCGCGCGGCCGCTAAAACGTGTGATCCAGCAATTTATTGAAAACCCATTATCCCTGGAGATTCTGGAGGGTAAAATTCCTGACGGCGTCCGGGTTAGCGCTGAAGCCGAGGGAGATAAAATCGTTTTTAAGACGATATAAATACCGATCAGGTGAAAAAAGCCCGGTTCTTTGGGAGCCGGGCTTTTGTTTGTATTTAGAAAATCTTGTTGTAATCTAACCGAACACATCGTAAGATCCTGACGTTTATTTCAGGATATCAATTTCTTATGAGTCGATCTGTACCCGAAAAATTAAGACGATTTTATGATCAGTTTTCAGGCAACGATCACGTTCTGATCGTAATCAATGCCGATCCGGATGCGATCGCCAGTGCAATGGCGGTCAGTCGCCTGCTTTGGCGCAAGGTGCTGAATGTGACCATCTCGCATATCAATACGATCAATCGGCCGGATAATCTAGCAATGATTCGGCTACTGGGTGTATCCCTGGTACCTTTTGAAGGGATCGAAATGGATCAATTCAGCCGAGTGGTTATGGTGGACTCCCAGCCGAATCACAACGAACGAATGGCTGAATTAAAGCCAGATGTGATTATCGACCACCACCCCGATACCGGGGCCCAAGCACCATTTTCAGACGTCCGTCCCCATTACGGCGCCACGGCCACTATTTTAACTGAATATCTGCGCAGCGCAAAAATCAAACCCTCTACCAAGCTCGCCACCGGTCTGTATCATGGCATCAAAACCGATACGAACGATTTTAAAGGACAAACCCAGATCGAAGATGTACGCGCCTTTCAATATTTATTTCGAAACGCCAACATACATCTTGCCCGCAAGATAGAAAAAGCTGACCTTCGATTTGATCTGTTGAAATATTTTAAAATTGCCCTGCAAAACATGCGCCGTCGCAAAGGCAAAGTCTATATCCATTTAGGTAACGTCGTGAACCCAGATATTTGTGTGCTGATTGCCGACTTTTTTATGAGGATCAATACCGTCACCTGGAGTATTGTGTCCGGAATCTGTGACAAGAAATTAACCATTATTTTCCGAAACGACGGTATTCGAAAAAATGCCGGCAAGGTGGCCATGGAGGGCTTTGCAAAATTTGGCAATGCAGGGGGCCACAAAAACATGGCCCGGGCAGAAATTGCGCTTAAAGATCTTAAAGAGCACGTCGATGTGCGGGATGACCACAGACTGCAGTCATGGGTTATTGGGAGGACGGCTAGGAGGGTCGAACCGAAGAAGTCTCAGGCAAAAAAGTGACTAAAATTAAATCGGGATTAAATTCATTTGTATATTATGGCTCCCGCAAAACCGCTAAGCCGCAAAAAATGATAAATTAAATCATAAAGACTCCTTG
>JASFTL010000558.1:0-3132 GCA_050053555.1 Desulfobacterales bacterium | reverse complement strand
TTTTGACGATCTGGCCACAGATTTCAATAATAGCATTTTTTATCCACATCGATGTTTGTGATCCTTCTGTATAATTGGCTTCGCCGAATGACTGGACGCGCTTATGCTTTTGCAGGCTGTTCACCTGGGCAAATTCATCTTTTGAACCCGGTTGATAAACGGCAAACGTTCTTCCGCCAAATCGGTTTATTAGCGAAAAAACCGGTATATCGCTGGGACCATCGGCAATATAAATCATGTTTTGAAACGGTACGCGGCGATCCTTATCCGGGATCATGGCATTTACATCAATATCCGGCATTTTGTTACTGCCTTTGTTGATTTCGAATACAGCTCGGGTTTTGGTGGTATTATCAAGCGCATATGCAATCTGAGATATTATTTTAGGAGCTTCTGCGGCTGTTTTTTTAGCGGCATTCAGATAGCCAGGAGGGGGCGGGTTTTCTACAAATTCGCACCCCCAAACGCCATCGACATGCGGTGCAATCTTGCAGCCCAAAATCATTTGTCTTAAACCCGTTGAAACGATGTAATGCTCAACCTGAATCTCATGCTGTGAATATGCCGGATTCGTTGATACGAAGTGCTTTATTTGGTCGAAAAAATCGGGCAGTCCATCGTAAAGTTCAATTTTACCACCGAGCTCTCTCAATCGGTCATTGTTAAGGCCTTTAAATGTGCCCTGCCGGGTGTAGGTTAATATATGGTTTAAATACAGCGTGTCAGTTGAAATAAGATCGAGGCCGTCCTTTTTGTAGTAAGCGGGCAATTCATTAACTTCCTTCCAGAATTTTCTGGGATCGACATGATAAAATTCAAATATGGGTGCCTGCATGTAGCCGGGGCTTAATGTCTTGTCAAAGTCCCAGATGCAGGCAATGATATTTTGTAGAAAAAGTTGCTGGGTCATTCTGGATCCTTTGGATTGGAATTGATAGCATAATTACTTGAGGGGTCGGGGAGTTTTTCTATCCTCTATTGTCGATAGACCCGCATGGGACTTCGGCCCGTTAGGGGCTCCGGCCGCATGCGGTCCGCAACAAGGGTTCCTGAAAAGCAACAGCGGCAGCAGATCCGCTTCGATTCACCCCGGAGCAGCCCCAGAGGACCGATTCCCGCGGCAGCGTGCAGCCTCGCTGCCTGCCATAGGGCGAACTCAGAATTCTGGCAGCATTGGCGAAGCCGGGGAAAGATTCGTTGCGGGTCCGCATACGGACAGCCCCTTACGGGTCAGTATATGTCTGAGCTTGCCGCGTGATGGATCGAGGGCAAAAACTCCCCGACCCCTGAATTATTGAGTACCTGAATCTTGCATGAAAATAGATGAGAAACTTTTTGTCATTTAATTACAGTAGTTTCTGACAAGGTCTGAATTCATTTATCATGATGATTTGTCCACAATGCGGCTTTGAACAAACCGAGCAAAATGATGAATGCCAAAGGTGCGGCGTTATTTTTGAGAAGTACCGAAAACTTAGCAGGATTAAACCCAATCTTCCTTCTGTCGAGCACATCTCCGAAGCAGAATCAAGCGACATATGGCTGTTTATTAAACGTTTATCTTTATACGTAAAGCCGGAAGCCAATCCTCTCATTTTCGGCGGGCGGGTGCTGATCTTTATCATAATGTTTTTATGGGGCCTAAAGTTTATCCTGACCCCATTCGAGAGTCACTGTGCCATGGATTCTTTCTGGCATCTGGTCAACCTTCCTTTTCATGAAGCCGGGCATCTTTTTTTTCGACCTTTTGGAAGATTTATGGCCACTTTAGGCGGCAGCCTCGGCCAATTGTTGATGCCGCTGGTATGTCTCGCTGTGTTTTTGTTTAAGGCAAGAGATACCTTTGCAGCCTCCTTTGCCCTGTGGTGGTTCGCAGAAAGCTTTATGGATCTGGCGCCATATATCAATGATGCCAGATCCCTTACGCTGCCACTTCTCGGCGGTAATACGGGTCGCACTTCGCCCTATGGATTTCACGATTGGGAATTTATTCTCAAGGAATTGGGTTTGACCAAATACGATCATGTTCTGGCTCATACGGTCGACAAACTGGGAATGTTTTTAATGATATGTGCTCTTGTATGGGGAGGATATTTGCTTTATAAGCAATATATAAATCTTAAATCCTAAACCGCATCGCCAAATTCAAATCAACTATTATTCAGATCAAAAAAAGATGTCACCAGATTTTTATAATTGGGACTCTCAGGACTATGCCAAACACTCTGCAGCCCAATATCAGTGGGCCTCTGAACTAATTGACAAACTTGAGTTTAGCGGAAAGGAATCGCTACTTGATATCGGATGCGGAAATGGCACCATAAGCGCCCTGCTGGCCAAAAAGCTACCAAAAGGTTTGGTGGTTGGTATTGATAACTCCGAACCCATGATAATGAGTGCGAAACAAAATTTTTCTAACGCTGCGTATCCCAACTTAAAGTTTTACGTGATGGACGCAGCCGAATTAGATTTTAACGATGAATTTGATGTGGCCTTTTCAAATGCATCGCTGCACTGGATCAAAGATCACCTGTCGGTGCTAAAAGGCGTCAAAAGAAGTCTCAAAAAGTCTGGCTCTTTCCTTTTTCAGATGGGCGGTAAAGGAAATGCCAAGGATGTAATTGACGTACTCAACCAACTCATCAACACGACCCCCTGGAAACCTTACTTTCAAAACTTTGTTTTTCCTTATGGTTTTTACGGAATCGATGAATACAAGCATTGGATTCGAGAGGCTGGATTGAAACAGATCAGGCTCGAGTTGATACCCAAGGACATGAAGCAAAACGGCAAAGAGGGTCTTGCCGGCTGGATCAGAACAACCTGGCTACCATACACGGAAAGAATTCCTTCGCAACTGAGAAATGCGTTTATCACAGAAATTGTTGAATCTTACGTTGAGCGGTTTCCGATTGATCGCGAAGGACATGTCCATGTGAAAATGAAGCGGCTGGAAGTTGAAGGCATTAATCCTTAATCCACTGCTTCAGTTAATTTATGATTTCTCCAATAGCGTTTTTAAGGTCGTCAAAAGCTTATAAGCCCACACAACCCCACGCAGAAAGGACAGAAAAATGAGCAGGCAGGTCCTGTTTCTCTTCGTGGCAACTCTGGTCTTTGCATTAATGGCAT
>JASFTL010000557.1:0-3147 GCA_050053555.1 Desulfobacterales bacterium | reverse complement strand
GCCGGAAATCAGGGTGTAGGTATGCCAACCATGGCCGGCAAGGTATGCCCGCGGGATGCCCCATTGAGATGATTGTATTTCAGGATCCCGCTCTTTGACAATTTGATCCTCGCGGAAGCTTAACCCCATCTGATTGAAATATCGAACCATGGCCTTCGCCGTACCACTGGTGTCTGCTTTTCCTTGTTGATGACTTTCTTTAATTTCTAAGGCATAGCCCTTGAAAAGATCCGGAAAATGAGTGGCCCCATATTCCATCATGGCTTGAAATGCGACAATTTGTTTGGCCATATTCGGTGCAATCACAGCCGAGATGGATGATGCCCGAACGGTTTCCTCAAGCTGGTTGCGGTCCCCCCCGGTTGTGCCCATGACAAACGGAAGATGGTGATGACAATAGAACTCGGCATTGGCATTGACTGCCGATGGGAGGGCGAAGTCCACGCTGAGAAAAGCGCCTTCTTTTTGTGCGATTTCTCCAATGATCTGGTCCCGCTCATCTGGCTTAAGCAGATGCACCGATGTCGCTTCGACTTTGTGTTCCGCCACTTGAATTTCCGGCCCTGTCAGTGAATGGGGTATAAATTCAAACTGCTTGTCTGCCAAAATATGCTGGGCCACATTTACGGCCATGTTGCCCGGAATGCCATTCACCATCACTTTTATGGGGTTCATTTTAATGCCTCCCTTTCTGTTTGCATGATCCTTAAAGGATTGAATATTTTCGATTGACTATTTAATATTCATGCACAAATCGTCCCTAATCAATTTTTAATGTTAATCCAGGTCTTTTGTCAAACCGGGTTCTGAATTTGTGGGTGCTTGATGATCCTATCCATAAGGGCGTTTAGCATGGGTAGTGTCTTTTGTTCGTGTTTTTTAAGATTGTCTCGGAGCGTTCGGACGGCTGGTGGAATATATTGTTCAAAATGGGGTTTTGCTTTAATACGGCTTAAATACCCAAAAGCCCCCAAAATCTGAAGGTTGCGCGCCAAACGGCAGTACCGATAGCAGTGGCTAAAACTCTCGGCATTCAGGTTCATATTCGCTTCCAGTTTTTCTATACAGTATCGCAGAAGCTGAGATTGGATGTCTTGCGGCAATTGGACATAGGGGTCAATCAGTAACGATGCCAGGTCGTATTGGATGGGTCCCAGGCGACTTCCCTGAAAATCGATAAAATAAAACGCGTCATTTTTAACCATAATATTGCGAGATTGAAAATCCCGGTGCATCAGGCCCTCTACGGCATGTTGCAGTGCATTTTCAGCCAGACGTTCAAATTCTTTTTTAAACTCATCATATCTAATTTTTAATCCCAGATACGAATTTAAAAACGCCTCTACAAAATAGCGGCATTCATTTACCAGAATCACTTCTTTGTTGTAACGGGGCGTCTGGTAAGTCCAGGCGACTTCAAATTGTTGAGCGCCGGAAGCCGAAAAGTTTGCCAGCTGATCGATCACGGATTGATACAGGCTGATAATCTTGTCAGAATTGTTGGTTTGTTGCACAAGCGTTTGCAAATCGAGATTTCCAAGATCCTCTAAAAACACATATCCGGCGAAGGTATCTCTATCATAGATTTGCGGAACCGGCACGCCCTGGTCGGACAGATGGCGGCCGATGTTTACAAAGGCATCGGCCGCCTCCACTCCAGGGGTGTTTTTGATGCCATGATCAACGACAATCACTGATGCTGAACCCGTTTTGATTCGCATCCATTGCCGGTCGGACCCATCGCCTTCAAGCGGTTCTCGGTAAAGCGGGCCGGTTTGGAGATCGGGAAAAACTTGCTTAATTACCTCAGGCGCCATGATTTCGAATACCGCTGATTTGTAGCGCTCAGCGGTACCGATATCTTTCCAAAAAGCTTTCTTGGAGATATAGGCTTTAATTTTTATCCCCTCCGCAATCATGCGGGTATAGGCATCAATACTGCTGGATGGTGCCCCAACAGGTATAAAATTTAAGATTTCCGGATTCAATACCTGAATGCCTGTGAAGGTGAGCGCAGCTATCGAGGATCGATTGGCCATATGAGAATGGTGGTGAAAGCCGCTAACATAACCGTCGCTGTCGCAAACAACACTGTTAAAATCAGGATCATCAACAAGGACGAGAGTTGCCGGATGTGAGTGCTGACAATGGAAATCATAAACTTCTTTAAGATCGATTGTTGTTACAATGTCTGCGTTAATTACCATAAAGGGTCGATCGTTCCAGAAGTCTTCAACATTTCTGATGGCACCGCCGGTCCCAAGGATACGCGGTTCATGGCGAGTTTGGATCGGGATGGGGTAGGATTGTTGCCCAATAAACGATTCGATTTGGTCGTGCAGGTGATGCGTATTAATCATAACCGCTTTGCAGCCGGCATCGATCAGTTTGGTAATCATCATATCCAGCAGGGGTTTGCCCCGGATGCGGAAAAGTGGCTTGGGCGTGTGGTCTGTGTGGGGCCGCAGACGGGTTCCCAGGCCCGCTGCCAGGATCAATGCTTTCATCTTTGAAGTCTTGGGCTTAAGGTTGCAGGGTCTTCAGGGATTTCCGAATGGCTTCTTTGTAAAAGTCGATCTTCTCGGTATTATCTGATCCTTTGATTCCCCGGCTGGTAAAAAACTCGACTGCATTTTTGTAACTGACTTTAGAAAGAGCTTCCGGGTTGTCAATTTCATGTCGCTTATACATGCGGTTTGCGCTGGTTTCTATTTTCTTCAAGCGATCTTTGGCTTTCATGGAGTTCTGAGAATTGTTCTGCAAGAAGTTTAATACGATCCAATAGGATTCAAAATAGGTTTTTAAAAAGATAGAAAAAAGCCTTAATTTTCGTAAGCCTGCCGATGTGACATTATACGTATCAGGTAATGTCTGGTGCGGTATTAAAATGGCATCGTCAATAAAAGCCTTGATCGTTTTACGGACATAATATTCAGGTGTCTGGTCGACATCATAAGCAAATTCGAATTTAAAAAAGCTTTGCAAGAATTTATAATCTGAATGCAGATCGGATGCTGAAAATTGAAAGGCATCTTTTTCAAGGATCGCCAAACTTGTAAAGGCAGCGGGAATAAAAAAAGAAATGCAATTATTTTTGTAGTATTCAAGGTAGGGTCTGCGGCCGACGTTGATCGTATAGCTTCTGTC
>JASFTL010000556.1:0-3152 GCA_050053555.1 Desulfobacterales bacterium | reverse complement strand
ATGGGATCTGGTTGACGTGCGGATAAGACAGGTTGTGCGGATCGGGATTTGGATCGGGGGTTAAATTTGCCATCGTTTCAATCGGCTCCGTTTCTGTATTATTTGATCCTGCCGGCGGCATGGATCGCCTCAATTCAAAAACAACTAAGCATTCGTCGGCAATTCCTTCACCCCCAAATTGCTAAACACTGCACACGCTCACAATGATCATCTGTGGCGTGAATGACACCTGTAAAGAAAAATCCCCCCGATTGTTGTATCAATTAATTTCTATTATGACAAATATTTCAATAAAAATCAATGTATTTGAGTCCGCTTCAAATCAATACCGTCAACCCTGTCCAAGATTGAGGAATAAGTGTTTTTTAAACGACCGGAAATTTATAGTGGCTGTCAAAAAAACGTTCCGGTTGCGGGACGTTTTTTGCGACAACACTTATGCCGCCATCCTTTTTTCGGAACATTATTATGACAAGCGTTATAGTTTATGAATGGCACAAGTAGGGAGTTAGATGACCCGGCGGTCTCATGAGCTCAAAGATGACGATTTTATTTGGGCAATGATGTCGTTAGACAGCGGATGATCCCATTTCACATTGATTAAATACTCATTAAACAACTGTCTGTGGACACCGACGATGATACCGTCTTGATCAATTCGAGTTTGGTCGGAAACCCGCGGCAGCAAGAATTTTAAGCTCAGCTGACAGCCGAGCAGCACGTCGGCTGATTGCGGAGAGGTGTTCATGATAAACGACACCCCCTTGGCGGAAATATCGGAAAGTTCTGCTTTATAAACCTTACCCTCAGGCTTATCGATAATTTGAATGGCAGCCGTGCCTGAGATAGCGTACCGTTTATGCGCTCTGCGTTCGAGTTCCTTTTTTTGGAGGAGGTCCTTTAGGGGTTGCAATTTTAGACAGTAATCCTGGAGCTTGTTGTTCAGGTTGGGTGCATCGGATTGCCATTTTTGCAAAACTGATTTTTCCAAATAATTTAATTTGACCCGCGAGTGGGCTATCAGCGAGGTCGTGCATGTAGACTGCGTAAAAAAAGTGTCTTCGCCAGCAATATCTCCGGGGCCCAAAGACTTCAGCAGAATACCATGGTTGCCCTTGTGATAAAACATATTGAGACGGCCGGAATCAAAGAAATACAAATTGGAATTCATTCCTCCTTGACGAAAAACCATTTGCTCGGCTTCCAGAGTGGCGGTTTTCATTTCGTAATAAAGCGCAATCGTTTCTTCTTTTGTCAATTCTTCATACAGATGAGCCCATGTATCGCGATGAATTGGATCAATAGCAGCTATTTTTTCAGTTTCAATCATTTCGGCAGATTTAACGATTGCATTTAAAGCCAGGGAGTCCACTTCAAAAAGCTTTTCTCGCAACGCATCGGCTTTAGAAAAATTTTTCGCTTTCGCATTTTGGGTGATCAAATCAAATAGCAGTTCAACGGCTAAATCCTTTTTGTTCTCTTTTATATAGGTTTCAAGCAGTTTTTCCTGAGCAATGGGATCGGCCATAAACCTTTCCTCCTCAAAAGACTTTCAATGCGCGGGCAACACATACGCCAGAACTGAACCGGATGCCTATTTTATTGATCAAAGGCCTTCTCAGCCGCCTCAATCGTGGCTTCAATGTGTTCCATATCGTGTGCTGCTGACAGAAACAGGGCTTCAAACTGAGACGGAGCGATATAAATGCCATTTTGGCGCATTCCATTGTAAAATCGGGCGAATCTATCTAAATCACATGTTTTGGCGTCATCAAAGTTTTTAACTTCCTTGTCGGTAAAAAATAACCCGAGCATAGAACCGACACGCTTTGCCTGCACGGGTATAGCCGCTTTATGGGCTGCTTGCGCAAGTCCAGTCAAAAGGCGCTCGGCCCTCTGGTCCAATGTGCTGTAGAATCCGTCCCTCTGGATCTGTTCAAGGGTGGCAATCCCTGCAGCCATCGCCACCGGATTTCCAGATAAAGTCCCCGCCTGGTATATGGAACCTTGGGGGGCAATATTGGCCATTAGTTCAAATTTGCCGCCATACGCCCCAACCGGCATACCGCCTCCGATGATCTTGCCGAAACAGGTCAGGTCCGGATAGACGCCATAGAGAGCCTGAGCCCCCCCAAATGCCACCCGAAAACCAGTCATCACTTCATCAAAAATCAGGATTGATTCGTATTGGTCAGCTAAATGCCGCAAGATCTGCAAAAATCCTTCTGCCGGCGGTACCAATCCCATATTACCAGCGACAGGTTCTACGATGATGCAAGCAACCTGATGGCCCTGTTTTTTCATAACATTTTTAATGCAATCGATATCGTTATAGGGAAGGGATAAGGTGTGTTGGGCAACAGATTCAGGAACTCCCGGGCTTCCGGGAATGCCTAAGGTTGCAACTCCTGAACCGGCTGCCACCAGCAAGGTGTCCGCGTGACCATGGTAGCATCCGTCAAATTTTATGACGATATCTCGTTGGGTCACGCCCCTGGCAAGTCGAATAGCGCTCATGGTGGCCTCAGTGCCGGAATTGACCATTCGCACCATCTCAACAGACGGGACGGCCGCAACAACCATTTCTGCGAGCTGGACTTCAAGATCAATCGGTGCCCCAAAGCTGGTTCCGCGTTCCAGGACCGATGTAATGGCTTCGATCACCGCCGGATGCCGATGGCCGAGGATCAAAGGTCCCCAGGAGCCAATATAATCAATGTAGCGATTGCCATCGACATCAACAATTAGACAGCCTTCGGCGTTATCCATAAAAAGGGGTTCGGCGTCTACCGACTTACAGGCCCGCACGGGGCTGTTTACACCGCCGGGGATGACGCGTTCGGCCCGATCAAACAGTTTTTGAGAGGTCGCCAGATTCATACCTAAAATATCCTTTCATTGGATAAAACGGTTGACATTCCTTGAAATTTGAAAAATATCAAATAGCAGGTAGGGCGTCAAGAAGACAAAAAGTATGGATTAAAAAATGAGAAAAGCAAAATCACCTCAGTCACTCGCCAAGCTCATCACATATATTCTGGGTAGGCGACCGGATGAATTCGGATTAGTTACCGATAAGGATGGATTCGTTAAAATCAAGGATGTATTGAAGGCGATCACCGAAGAAGAAGGTTGGAAATATGTACGCCGAT
>JASFTL010000555.1:0-3156 GCA_050053555.1 Desulfobacterales bacterium | reverse complement strand
CCGATCTGCTTTCACCAAAAGTCTGGAAAACGCTGATTCAGCCGAATCTCATAAGGATTTTCAAGGCTTTGGAAATCCCAACCGTCAATCATATCTGTGGATCTACTGATCTGATTATTGAGATGATGAATCAATGCGGCGCTGATGCCTTGAGTGTTGATCAAAAAAACAACGTAGTTGAATCCCGTAAAAAACTGGGTAATGATGTCCTGTTATTCGGAAACTTCGATCCGTACGGCACTCTGGTGACCGGTGGTGTTTCCGATGTCGAGCCAGTGATTAAAAAATGTATCGATGATGGTGTCGACGCCGTTTGGCCAGGATGTGACCTCTGGCCGGATGTGAAAAAGGAAAACGTTGCGGCATATGTACAAACTGTGCGTAAATACGGCACACAGGCTTCCCCGGCTGTGGGACGACTTTAACGCAACTGGTTAACGATGACCTTATAAAGCACATACCCAATCCTTGAATTGGGAAGGAGGCCTAACAATGGAAAATGCGAGAAAAGAAGAGATCCTAAAAAAGCTGGCTGAAGCAGTTGTAGAATTTGAGGAAGATACGGCCAAGGAGTGGGCTCAAATCGCGATTGACGAAGGCATGGATGCATTTGAGGCGATCATGAATGGTCTGGCTGCGGGCATGGAAACCGTCGGAGAGCTCTACGATCAACAGGAGTACTTTGTTCCGGAACTTTTGATGTCTGCCGACGCTCTGTACGCCGGATTGGACATTCTCAAACCTCATATTAAAAAAGAAGCAATAAAGAAAATGGGGCAGGTCGTCATCGGCACGGTACAGGGCGATGTGCATGATATCGGGAAAAATATTATTAAGCTGATGTTTGATGTTGGCGGCTTTGAAGTTCATGATTTGGGGAGAGACGTTCCCCTCGAAAAATTTGTCGAAGAACAGCTTCGAACTGACGCCGAAATTGTGGCCATGTCGGCAATGATGACCACAACCATGGTCGGCATGAAAAAGGTAATTGAGATGATCAAAGCCAAAAATCCAAACGTGGCCATTATGCTGGGCGGGGCCCCGGTGACGAAGGACACGGCCGACCTATGGGGAGCCGACGGATATGCCGAATCGGCAGGTAATGCGGTGCAGGAGGCCATAAAAATGATAAGCCAGTTAAGAAAATTGCAGGAGCAAGCTTAACAGAGCCGACCAAAGCACGCTGGAAAAGTGGAAATTGAGCTGAAACAGGAGGAGAATCGCTGATGGACGAAAATAAAGCCAAGGTAATTTTTCAACCCTCTGGTCGCAGAGGTCTGGTCCCAAAAGGTGTATCGGTAATCGAGGCTTCACGGCTGCTGGGAGCGGACATTGAGGCTTTGTGCGGTGAAAAAAGGGTTTGCGGCAAGTGCAAGGTTCGTATCGAGGAAGGGTTTTTTGAAAAATACAACATCGACTCCAAAAAATCCCACGTAAGTCTTTGGCAGCAAGAGGAAGAAGAAAAGTTCATCAATGCGGCCGAAAAAGAAGCAGGTTACCGTCTCGGTTGCGTCACCAAAATAGAAGGGGATCTCCTTGTATTTGTGCCTGAAGAATCACGTGCCGGCAAACAGGTTGTCAGCAAGGCCGCGCGAGACATTCATATCGAACATAATCCGGCCGTAAGATTGTATACACTTGCGGTGGATAAGCCGTCGTTTGAAGACCCCACCGGGGATTTTGAACGCATCTGTAGGCAGCTCAAAGAACAGTACAATCTCGGGCATCTGAAAATTGATATACGGGCATTGCGCCAGCTACCTTCGGCGCTGCGCAAAGGGGATTGGAAGGTCACCGTCAGTGTCTGGATGGATCAAGAAATCATCCGCATACGACCAGGCAAATTTGAGGCCAGTTATGGTCTGGCGGTGGATATTGGAACCACCACGGTGGCGGCTTATTTTTGCGATCTCTCAACGATGGAGGTCATCGACACCGTATCGATGATGAACCCGCAGTGCAAGTACGGTGAAGATGTGATGAGCCGTATCACCTACCACATGATGAACCCGGGCGGCCTTGAAACGATGAGTAAGGATATCATCGCAGGGCTCAACCAGCTCATCGACCAGGCGATTCAATCCACGCATCCACCCCAAAAAAAGGTGAAAAAGAAAAAAGGCGACAAAAATCCGGACGAATGGGTAGAAGCACCGCAAGAAGGAAAAACATACCTGCGGCTTTCACGCGATGACATCGAAGATATTACCATTGGATGCAATACGGCCATGCATCACATCCTTTTGCAGCTCGACCCGGAACATGTGGCACTTGCGCCTTTCCCACCCGTGATCCATCACAGCCTTGACATCAAGGCCCGGGATTTAGGTCTCAATATCAACCCCGCATCCTATGTTTTTATCCTGCCCAATGAAGCTGGGTTCGTGGGGGCGGATAATGTGGGTGTGCTGATTTCAGAAACGCCTTATCAAAAAGATGAAATCCAGCTCATCATCGACATCGGAACCAATGGCGAATTGGTGCTGGGCAACAAGGATAAATTGATATCATCTTCCTGTGCTACAGGTCCGGCCTTTGAGGGTGCCCAATTGGCCTTCGGCATGCGTGCCGCACCGGGAGCTATTGAGCGGATTAAAATTGATCCGCAAACTCATGAGGTGGATTACAAGGTCATTGGCAGGGATGCCTGGCGGAAATATTCCGAGCCGAAGGAGATGAAAGCCAAAGGTATCTGCGGGTCGGGAATTCTGGATGTCCTGGCCGAGCTTTATAAAGCCGGCGTTATCACCAAAAGCGGTGTGTTCAATAAAAAGGGCCAGAAATCCGACCGCTTCCGCAAGAACCCGGACACCAAACTTTCAGAATTTGTTTTAGCCTGGGCGCAAGAGACCAGTATCGGCAAAGACATTGTCATTACCCAAAAAGACGTACGCCAGATTCAACTGGCCAAAGGGGCACTGTACGCAGGCTGCAAGCTGATGGTTCGACGTATGCAGGTGGATAAACTGGACAAAGTAAAAATCGCCGGCGCATTCGGAACCCATGTCGACCGCGAGAAGGCTTTGATAATGGGTCTCTTTCCGGACTGTGATATTGAAAAGATTGTATCGGTAGGCAATGCCGCTGGAGACGGCTGTCGAGCGGCACTTTTGAACCGGGAGAAGCGCGAAGAAGCCAACTGGGTATCCCGCAATG
>JASFTL010000554.1:0-3162 GCA_050053555.1 Desulfobacterales bacterium | reverse complement strand
TACCCCCCACACCATCGCCATGCCATAGGCGGCCAGGGCAAAAATGGCGCCGATGAGGATGCCGTCCATCAGCAGCTGCAGCGAGAAGATCGGAGCCGAAAATAGAATCAGGAGATTATCCATAGCCGAACAATTAAACCCGTCCCGACATTAGACGCCGGAACGGGTTTTCGTTTCAGGGGTTATCGATCCTTCCATTTTGGTCTCGGAAAGATGACCTTGCCGGCAGCAAACTTGCTGGGAGCTACCGGTACGTAGTTGCCCTTCTGAATCTGGCGCAGCACCATGGGCTTGGCTATATTTTTGCCCGTTTCGTCAAAATCGACCCAGCCGTAGAAAGTTTCGAGTTTGGTTGCGGCCAGCGCCTCGCGCACCTTCTCGGTATCGAAGGAACCGGCGCGTTGCAGGGCATCGACATAAACCAGCACGGCGGCTGTCGATTCGGCTGCCTGGTACGGCGGTACGTAGCCGTATTCTTTTTCGAAATCTTTAGCGTAGTCACCGGCAAATCCGAACCACGGATCTTTGTAGGTCATGGTGGGCGCCCATTGGGTGGCGCACAGCGTATAATTGGCATCCCCGCCAAATTTACCGACCACGTCTGCAGCCTCGCAATGGGTGATCGCCAGCATGGGTACATCCACTCTCATTTGGGCTGTCTGGCGCACCGCCAGCGCTGCCCCTTTGGAGTGCCCGGAGACGATCAGGGCATCGGGTCTCAACGCCTTGACCTTGGTCAGGGTTGCGGTCATGTCGGTCAGTTCTTTGGGCAGCTTGTCGTCGATGACAACTTTCATGCCCCACCTTTTCGCATCGTCGATAACCCCGGCACGGATGTCCATTGAAAAGGGGTCGTTTTCAACTGCAATGGCGACCTTGGCGGATTTGGGGTCTTTGCCGGCGGCCTTGAATTGTTCTGCCAGCAAGTTAATGGATTCCGCCAGGTATTGTTCTGAAGTTGACAGCACCGCAAACAGGTACTTATAGCCTTTGTTGAACAGGGAGCGTGAGGCACCATTGCCCTCGACCATCGGGATTTTGTACTTTTCAGTGATGGGGGCCATACCTTTGGTGGGACCGGAACCGTAAGGGCCGAGAATAAATTTAATGTCGTCCTGCTTGATCAAGCGATCGGCCAGCTGCCCGGCACGGGCCGGGGTGGATTCGTCATCGTAGTATTTGATGGCGACCTTGTAGCTCTTGCCGCCTACCTTGACGCCGCCCTTTTCGTTGATGCGTTTAACCGCGAGGTCATAGCCGTTTTTGGTGTGCTTGCCGTTGGTCGAGTATTTTCCGGTGAAAGAAACCGCGGCGCCAAAGTGGATAGTGTCACCTTCAACCTTGGCCCAGGCCGGACCGGAAAAGACCAGAGCGAGGGCCGCTAAACTGATCACCAATGAGATGATTATTTTTTGTTTTTTCGCCATAATTCGTTCCTCCATTTGTAATGTGGTTATGGATTAACGCAATTAACCTATTGATAATGAAGTATTTTCAACTATTAATCTAATATAACAAATTGAATGTCAAGCAGAATATGGCCGATATTTTCGGATTAACATCCGACACGAAGCTTATGGCAAGTGATTTCATTAACTTAAGAAAGAACCTGATTTTAGAATTTAGTTCGTTTCACTTACAATTAAAATGATGGAAAGATGGAATAATGGAATTTTGGGTCTCTGAAGGTTATGGGAATTCCGAAATATTTGAATTAATGACCACTGTGTAAGATCGCATTTATGAAAATAGAAGATAAGCGGTTTGGCTCTGATTTTTTCTTGACATCAAAAACACAATATGTACATAGTCGACAATCGACTAAAAAGGATTGTCCGATGAGATTATTGGAACACGAAGCCAAAGAACTCCTGAAAACGTATCATATCCTGGTTCCGCCTGCAGCAGTCATTTCAAAAGGCGATCCCTTCGATATCAAGGGATCTGTCGTGCTAAAACCCCAGATCCCTGTCGGGGGTCGGGGCAAATCCGGCGCTATTCTCGAGGCGTCCACCCAAGACGATGCCCAAACCCATATCGAACATCTGTTGACGACTTCCCTGCGAGGATATAAAGCCAAAAAAATCCTGATCGAAGAAAAAATGCAGGTGAAACAGGAGTTTTTTATGGCCGTTACCTACGATACGGTTAAAAAATCACCGATTGCAATTTTTTCGAAAGCGGGTGGTGTGGACATTGAACGCCTGGCCGCCCGTGAACCCGGAAAAGTTTGGCAGGAACATTTTTCGGTACAATCCAGGCTGCCCCCGTATCGTGCCAGGGAAATTATTTCTGAAACCGGTGTTACCGGAAAACGCTTACTGAATTTGGCTGCAATTCTTTCAAAATTAGCGGATATTTTTCTCGACTACGATGCCACCCTTGTCGAGATTAACCCCCTGGCCTTGATAAAAGATGGGCGGTTGATGGCCTTGGATTGCCACCTCGAAATTGACGACGATGCCGCTTTTCGGCACGAGGCGCTTGCTCATCTGGAGGAGGATCAAAGCCGGTTCGAAGCGTCTCGCCAGGTCACGGAATTTGAACGTAAAGCCGCAGAGATCGATAAGATCGACCACCGCGGCGTGGCCGGACGCATGATCGAATTCGACGGCAACATGGGTTTGATCATCGGCGGCGGGGGGGCTTCCTTGACTGCGTTTGATGCGGTTCGTGCCCATGGCGGGGCGCCCGCGAATTATTGTGAAATCGGAGGCAATCCGTCGGTCCAAAAGGTTGCTGAGTTGACCCAGCTGATTCTTTCAAAACCTGATGTTCAAAAAATCGCGGTCATCATGAATGTGGTCAGCAACACCCGGGTTGATCTGGTCGCCCGCGGAATCATCAAGGGCATTCTGGAAGCCGGAAAAAGACCGTCTGAGACTGTGGCTGTTTTTCGCATCCCCGGTGCATGGGAAGAAGAAGGATTTAAGATCCTGAAAAAGTACGGAATCGCTTACTGTGATCGCACGGTTTCCATTGATGAGGCCGCTCGCATCGCCGTCGAAAATTCGACGCTTTAATCTCACAGTCGCGTTGATTTTTAGAATTTAATTAACACTGACACAGCAGTCTCAATACTTCTTTGGGTGTCAGGTTTCGGGTGTCAGGTGTCAGGATTACGAACCTGATGAAGACCATCAGATTCCGCATGTCTATTTT
>JASFTL010000553.1:0-3166 GCA_050053555.1 Desulfobacterales bacterium | reverse complement strand
GTGCCGGCCGTTAAAGTATATATGGCCAGCAAACACGGCAACATCTTTGCGGCCATGAATTCTTCCTGGAATTTCAAGGCCGTGCCGTGGACCATTGGCAAAGATTTTACGGCTCCCACCTGTGCCACCTGCCATGTCAGCCTGCTGGTCAACACCGATGAGGAAGTGGTGGTTGAAAGAACGCATCAGATGAACAATCGGCTGCCCTGGCGCATATTCGGGCTGATCTATGCACATCCGCATCCCAAAGAGCCCGATACGACGATCATCCGCAATAAGAATGGGTTGCCTTTGCCGACTGATTTTGCGGGTGGTTTCGCATCCAAATATCTCATCGATGAAAAAGAAAGAGACACCCGCAGACAGGCGATGCAGGCGACCTGTCTGAATTGCCATGATTCCTCCTGGGTAGGCGGCCATTGGAAGCGTTTCGAGAATTCCATCCGGGAGACCAATGCCGCAACGCGAACTGCCACTCAGATCATGGAAGCCATTTGGCAGCAGGGCTTCGCCGACCCAAAGGACAGCCCCTATAATGAAGCCATTGAACGAAAGTGGAGCGATACCTGGCTGTTCTATTCCAATACGATCCGTTTTGCTTCCGCCATGGCAGGCGGCGGCGATTACGGCGTGTTTGCCGGTGGCCGCTATCAATTATCTCAAACCCTGCTGGAGCTCAATGACTGGCTGAAGCTGCAAAAGAAAATCACGGACGCATCTAAACGATAGCCTTGCCCGCGGCAATCAGCGGTAAGCTTATGCAAGCCAAAGACATTCACGATTCGCGCATTCAATTCCTAAACGACCGTGACCTCCGCCAGGGCGATTATGTGCTCTATTGGATGCAACAATCCCAGCGGGCTGAATACAATCACGCTCTGGAGTATGCGGTTCAACAGGCGAATAAAATCGATCAGGGCGTTTTGGTGGTTTTCGGGTTGATGGACGATTATCCGGAAGCCAATTTGCGCCATTATACCTTTATGCTGGAGGGACTGCAGGAGACCCGGGCTGCGCTGGGCAAGCGCAGCATCAAAATGGTCGTTCAAAAAGGCAATCCCGCTGATGTCGCACTTGCCGTCGGCCGAAAGGCTTCGCTGATCGTGTGCGATCGCGGATATCTCAGGCATCAGCGACAGTGGCGCCGGAAAGTCGCCCAGAAAGCCGGCTGCCGGGTGGTCCAGGTCGAAAGTGATGTGGTAGTGCCGCTCGAGGCGGTCTCCAGCAAAGCCGAGTATGCGGCGCGCACCATACGCCCCAAAATTCACAAACATCTCAGCGATTATCGGGTTGAATTCAAGCCGACGAAAATAAAAAAATCTTCCTTGCAGCTCAGGGTTAGCGGAATCGATCTGAGTAATATCGACGCTGTCTTAAAAAAAATGTCGCTCGATCACAGTGTTTTGCCTGTCAGCGAATTATTTAAAGGCGGCACCTCTACGGCCAAAAAAATATTTAAAGCGTTTTTGAGCAACCGCTTCGAACATTATGTTGCCAACCGCAACCAGCCCCAGACCGATGACGTCTCCCACATGAGCAAATATCTGCACTTTGGGCAAATTTCTCCGTTGTATCTGGCCTTACAGATCTCAAAAACCGAAAAACGATTCAAGGAAGCCCGGGAGGCGTATACGGAAGAATTGATTGTGCGGCGCGAGCTGGCCATGAATTTCGTCTTCTATACCCCAAAATATGATTCATACCAGTGTCTGCCGAACTGGGCCCAGAAGACGTTAAGTGATCATAAAAAAGATAAACGCAAATGGATTTACACACGCCGGCAGCTGGAGAATGCGAAAACCCACGATGAATACTGGAACGCGGCCATGCGGGAGATGAAGTTCACGGGGTTTATGCATAACTATATGCGCATGTACTGGGGTAAAAAAATTCTGGAATGGTCGCAAACACCCGGGCAGGCCTTTAAAACAACCCTGGCCATCAACAACAAATACTTTCTCGACGGTCGTGATGGCAATTCTTACACGGGTGTGGCCTGGGTCTTCGGCGTTCACGATCGTGCCTGGTTTGAACGGCCGATTTTCGGTAAAATCCGTTATATGGCCGCCTCCGGGCTGGAACGCAAATGTGATATTCAGGCTTACGTTGAAAAGGTAAATGCCTTGGTGAAAAAATACAGCTGAGCAATTTTAAAATGGCAAAAGATAAAACGCTGCGACTCATTCTGGGCGATCAGCTCGACGAAAAACACGTCTGGTTTAAAAAGCCGGATAAACGGGTTTGCTATGTTCTAATGGAGATCCGTCAGGAAACGGACTACGTCAAACATCACGTTCAAAAAGTGGTGGCATTTTTTGCCGCCATGCGCGCTTTTGCTGAAAAACTCAAAGAAAAGGGGCACACCGTCACCTATCTGCGGCTGGATGATCCGAAAAATCAGCAAACCATCGCAGGCAACATCAAACAGCTGTTAAAAAAAAAGCAGTATGCGCGCATGGAGTATTTGCTGCCCGACGAACATCGTCTGGATGTTGATCTGCGCAAGCTGGCCAAAGCGCTTCCGGTTTCCGTGGAGGCGGTTGATACCGAGCATTTTCTCACCCGGCGACAGGATTTTAAGGATTTTTTTGCAGGTAAAAAACGCTATCTCATGGAATCCTTTTATCGCCAGATGCGCAAAAAACATGACATTCTGATGGATGGTCACAAGCCGCAGGGCGGTCGCTGGAATTTTGATGTTGAAAACCGCCGGCGATATGATGGCCGGGTTCCGATCCCCAAGCCAAAGTTGTTTCGCAATGACGTCGGTAAGATTCACAAAATGATTGCGAAAGCCGGTGTGAAAACCTTTGGCGCCATCAAGCCCGAAAGTTTAATCTGGCCGATCAACCGGTCCCAATCCCGATCTCTGTTAAACGCCTTTTTAAAAGATGGGCTCAAAGAATTCGGCACCTACCAGGATGCGATGACCACCGAAAGCTGGTCGGTCTTCCACGCGCGCATATCGTTTGCGCTCAACACCAAAATGTTGCACCCGCTGGAAGTCATCGAGGCGGCTGTGCGAACCTGGGAAAAGCAAAAACGCACCATCAAAATCCAACAAATTGAAGGATTCGTGCGGCAGATATTAGGCTGGCGCGAATATATGCGCGGCATCTACTGGACACTGATGCCGAAGCTGGAGCGCATGAATTTTTTCAACCAC
>JASFTL010000552.1:0-3167 GCA_050053555.1 Desulfobacterales bacterium | reverse complement strand
CCACAGAGGCCTCCTGGACCCAATCGCAGTACGGGCTGCTGCCTGGATTTCTTGTTCAACTGTTGGCCTACAGTGTGATCATCAACTGTATTTTGGCGTTGTTTAACTTGATTCCCATACCACCGCTGGACGGCAGCCGTATTTTAGCAATGCTGTTACCAGCGCCTCTGAGAATGCATTTTGCGCGACTGGAGCGCTTTGGCATGATTATCATATTGGTGCTGCTGATTACCGGACCCCTTGGCTGGATGATGTCCTTTTTATTGAAGCCGGTGCTCGATTTTTTACTGAGGATATAGTGTGGTATCCCATAAGTGATTTACAAAATACGGTTCTTTTATTGGGTATCGGAAAATTAGCTCAAAGCTCAAAGCTGAAAGCTCAAAGGGATCGAAAGATCGCAGGCTTTCTGGCTTCCAGCCGTCAGACCATAACGATGAGCTATGAGCTATCAGCTATGACCCATTGGAGTCTGAAACCATAATCGATATGTTATAAGGACAACCTCATGAGCCAGAAGAAGCGAATATTAAGCGGCATGCGCCCCACAGGACCGTTACATATGGGCAATTTGCTCGGTGCGCTGGCAAACTGGGTGAAATTGCAAGCGCAATACGAATGTTTCTATTTTATCGCCGATTGGCATGCGCTAACCAGTGATTATGAAAACACCGCCATGGTTAAGGACTACACAAAAGACATTATTATAGACTGGCTCAGCGTCGGTTTGACACCGGAAAAAAGCACCCTATTTGTGCAATCGCAAATCAAGGAGCATGCGGAGCTGTTTCTCATTCTGGGAATGATCACACCGGTACCCTGGTTGGAACGCAACCCGACTTATAAAGAACAGATTGCTCAAATCAGTAACAAAGATCTGTCCAATTTCGGCTTTCTGGGATATCCGATCCTGCAGGCCGCGGATATTATCATGTACAAACCGTATGGCGTTCCGGTCGGTGTGGATCAAGCTCCGCACGTCGAAATCACCCGCGAAATCGCCAGACGATTTAACTATTTCTATGGCGATGTCTTTCCCGAACCCGAAGTTATCTTAACCGAAACGCCCAAGATCCTGGGCATTGACCGACGTAAAATGAGTAAAAGCTATGATAATGCCATTTTTTTATCTGATCCGCCCGAACAAATCAGCGCCAGAGTTTCTCAGATGATCACCGACCCCCAGCGCGCCCGGCGCAGTGATCCCGGCAATCCGGATGTGTGCAATGTTTTTGATTTTCACAAATTGTATACCAAGGCCGCTGAGGTCAAAGAGATTGACCGGGATTGCCGCAAAGCGCAAATTGGCTGTGTGGAATGTAAAAAGAAGATGGCTCAACATTTAAGTACTGCCCTGGAACCGATTCGCGAAAAGCGCGCCTATTATGAGAGCCATCCGGAACTGGTTGATGAGATTATTGCCGACGGTTGTAACAGGGCCAGAAAGACAGCCCGGACGACGATGGAATCCGTTCGGGCCGCTATTAAAATAAATTGATATGGCAGGGCTTATAGCCCTGCAGCTCATAGCTCATAGTTCATCGTAAAAGGAAAACAGATATCAGCGACAAAAACGATGAGCTATCAGCTGCAAGCAATGAGCTAAACTATGCCTGAAGAAATTTACAAAATTAAGCTGGAAGACATTTTCGAAGGTCCCATGGATCTGCTGGTTCATCTGATTAAAAAAAATGAATTGGATATCTATGACATTCCCATCGCCATGGTCACCGAACAGTATTTGCAGTACCTTGATTGGATGAAGATCATGAACATCGACTTTGCGGGTGACTTTATCGTAATGGCTTCCACGTTGACTCAGATCAAATCGCGCATGTTGCTGCCGGCATCCGCGGAAGAAGAGGATGAAGACGATCCCCGTCAGGAGATCATCAAACCCCTCTTGGAATACCTTCAGATGAAATCCGCCGCAGAGCAATTATCTGAAAGACATCTTCTGGGCCAAGAAACATTCCTTAGAGGCCGTGATCACGAGGAATTTTTAACCGTCCGAGAAGAGGAGTATATTCAAGTCGGCCTGTTTGAACTCATTGATGCCTTTCAAAAAATTCTTGAAAAAATACCCGGCGATCACCGGATCGAATTTACGGCTGATAAAATTTCTGTTAAAGAAAGAATTACTCAAATTACCGATATACTCGAAGCCAAGGGCTCGACGACCTTCTCCGAACTCTTTTCGAAAAACCCGGATAAAGGTGAGGTTATCGTGACTTTTCTGGCAATTTTGGAAATGGTAAAACTGGCATTGGTGCGCATTGTTCAACATGCTCAAACCGGTGTACTGCGACTCTTTTACGTATAATGGATGATGTCAAAAATATAATTGAAAGTTTGCTGTTTGTGGCGGAGGAGCCGTTAACGATTGACCGCTTCAAAAAGATCATTTCCGGCGCGGAGACCAGAGAACTCCGTGAGGCGCTCGAAGACCTGGCGGCGGATTATGAAATGCGCCAGGGCGGCTTTTTCCTCAATAATGTAGCGGGCGGATATCAAATCCGCACCCGGCCGGAGTATAAAGAGTGGATCAAGCGCCTGCTGCAGCCCAAGCCGTTGCGTCTCAGCAAGGCCGCGCTGGAAACGCTGGCGATCATCGCCTACAAACAGCCGGTCATCCGCAGCGATATTGAGCATATTCGCGGTGTTGATTGCGGCGGTGTGCTGAGGGTGCTTTTGGAACGCAAGTTCATCCGGGTGCTGGGTCGCAAGGAAATGCCGGGGCGACCGCTGATCTATGCCACGACCAAACGCTTTTTGGAGGTGTTTGACCTTAAAAGTCTCAAAGATCTGCCGACCCCCAAAGAAATTGAAGAATTCGGCAGCGCTCTAACTGAAAATATGGATGAAATTGGCAATGAAGATCAGCTGGAACCCGAAATTCCAGCCCAAACAGCGGAGGCAGAAACGCAGACGCCTTTAGATGGGGTGGAATCGGAGTTTGCGACCGAACAGCAGCAGACCTCAACAGAGGTTGAGGAAACCAAGCCGGATCAAGATGTATAAAAGTACTTGACTTATTTAATGAAAATCCCGTAATCAGTTTGTTGTACTTAAAAACCGAATTGGGCGGTTAACTCAGCGGGAGAGTGCTACCTTCACACGGTAGAAGTCACTGGTTCAAATCCAGTACCGCCTACCAGTAAATTCAA
>JASFTL010000551.1:0-3173 GCA_050053555.1 Desulfobacterales bacterium | reverse complement strand
CGGATGTTGGTGTTTGCCGACTGGTATGAAAGTCGCTCGAGTTCAAGGTAATCCAGCATGAATTGGAAATCTTGGTTTGGATACCTGGCTTTGATAGCACTGCGAATCTTAGAGTAATCCGCATCCAATTCTTGTAAGAGATCAGCAGATTGTCGATCGAAGTCACGGTAGAAATAGGGGATATCTTCCTTGTGAGCCCATTTGCCTTTATAGCGAAGAAAGAGCCCGTAGCAACGTGAGGGATGGATGATTTGATTGTCAACTGATAAAGTCAATGACAGAAAGTTTCCCACCTGTAAGAAGGATCCTTTTTTCAACCAACGTTCACATATATTTATCAAAAAGAGATCGTTAAGTGCTGTAAAACGATCGTCCGGCGAGACGGCGACAATATTCACTTCCTTACAACCGTAAGTCACGCCCATTTTCCCATATTCGATTACACGACAGATCCATGGAATCAGGCCGACGGCAAAAGTGGTGATATTCTTGATATCAAATTTTCTCTTGATCTCATCGACCATCCAGTTAAATCCTGCCTGACCGTAAATGGTTCCGACAAATACCTCTCTCTCTTTGGCAAGATACGGTGCCAGATTGTGAAGTGCCTTGCGATATTTAGACACCGGCATGCATAAAACCACAATTTTCGATTGCGGAATGACCTCAGCCGGATTTTCACTGATTTTTGACAATTTGCCGCTGAAGGCCTCCAGGATGTCTCCATGAATCGTATGCAGTTGAGCAACAACATTCCGAGACCATGCTCTCGGTTTTCGGGTTAGAAGATTTACAGCAAAACCCGCTCCGGAAAGAAATGGTATTAATATGTGAGCACTGCTGCCGCCCCCAACAATCGCCACTTCTTTTTTTTGTGCGCTCATGTAATGTTCTCACTACGCCGTAACCGGTGACCGAAATGTGTTTGATCTCAAACGGTTTAGGTTAAATAAACGTCCCGGATTCGAGATAGGTCTTAAGCTCTTGTTTGTTTAAGTTGTCAATTCCGAGTGTCGCCACAGTTCGTTTTTCCGTGGACATGTAATCGATACCTGCCAGGGCTTCACCGACTTTAACGATGGTTTCACAAATCGGTGTCGGAACCTCCAGTAATTGGCCGAGAGAACATAGCATCACGAGGCCCATACCGATATCTTCGTGCAAGTACCGATTATCAAGGGAGTCGGGGAATCGAAATTTCATGAAACCGGGACCTGTCTTGTAGCACTCATAATAGTCCAAGCTTGCTGCATACCCCTGTTCTACACAAGTTACCGGATCGGGTTGTGCAGGATAATCCAGGGCGTTGAGAAGGGCCATTCTTTCTTCATCCAGCTTGCGGATCAACCTAGCGACGGTAGGTGAAATGCCATCTCTATAAAAATATCTCTTTGAACCTTCGTTCTCTATTGAGGCCGCATTTAGAATTACGATGGGTGGGTGGATGATCGGATTGGCGTTATTCAGACCCACTTCAAGAACTGACGCAGCGGGCTGAAAGGCGGGATACAGCGCTTCTAACTCGGGACCCACCGTACCGATGACTTTGCCAGGTAGCGTCCCATACAATACCCGTTTGGCTTTCACAGCAATTTCGACCTTTGATCCTTTGGCGCGACAGCCATAAGTCAACGTCGAGGTTTCTACCAAGGTGGGCAATTGTGTTAAGCCGAACTCGCGAAAAACTTTCGCGAAATGCAGCACGCCGCCCGTCGACCCGGGATTCAAAACGACCAATTGCGAAGGCTTTATCAGGGGCGCCAGTTCATGGGCAACTCTATCATGGGTCAAGGCCTGGGTGCATATCATCACCATGTCGACACCCGCCAATACTGCAGACAGATCTGGAGATACCATCTCCAGGGCTGCTTTGCCCTCTACCGCCCCTGAAGATATTAACGTCTTGGTTTCAATGAGGTCCCTTAGATTATCTTCGAATTCCGGAAAATCGAAGAGACGCACTTTTTTCCCCTGAAGAGCAAGATCAACGGCAGCCGCCTTACCACCGCTGCCGGCGCCGATGATAGCGATATGATCTATCATGGACATTCATCTCCATATGCCTCGATCGGTTAGAAATTTCAAAAAATAGTCAAAGCGGCAGTGCCGAAAAAACAGACCAGCTGTTTCAGCCTTCAGTTTTTTTGGTTCAAATTGCCTTATTTTTTGCCCTTGGATTTTTTTCCTTTCTTGGCCTTTTTGGGGTTTTTACCTTTACCTTTGGCTTTCTTTTTTTCCTTTTTTTTGGCCATGGTCGTCTCCTTTCGGGTTTTACGCTGTTTGGCAATGGTTTAACGTGACATTTTGGATAAGAATTCTAATTATTGTTTATGCCTTGTGGTTCGGCACCGGTGCGTTAAAACGGGTGATACATCAATTTTGCCGAATTCGAGTGTGCGAATAGATTTCGTTAATCGCGACGATAATTTCCCTCAGTGCTGTTTCGCACACGTAAGCCCCGATACGCAGAGCGATTCTCAGGCACCAGCCATCAATCAATTCATTTTGGGTACGTTAACACCCCATCAGTGGGTAAGAATCGATTTCAGGAAATATTGACCCCGCTCGGTTTGGGGGTTGGTGAAAAAATCATTTGGGGGTGCGATCTCGACAATCTGTCCTTCATCCATGAAGACGACCCGGCTGGCCACCTCCCGCGCGAACCCCATCTCGTGCGTAACCACCATCATGGTCATCCCTCCCTTGGCCAGATCGCGCATGACGTCGAGGACTTCATTGATCATCTCCGGGTCAAGGGCCGATGTGGGCTCGTCAAAGAGCATAATTTTGGGCTGCATGCACAAGCCTCGTGCGATCGCCACGCGCTGCTGTTGACCGCCCGAGAGTTGGGCCGGATAGTGGTCGATGCGCTCTTTCAATCCCACCCGTGTGAGCTTCTCCCTGCCGAGCTTTTCTGCTTCTTTTTTCGGCATTTTTCTGACCTTGATGGGTGCACTGGTCACGTTTCCTAATGCTGTCATGTGAGGGTATAGATTGAATGATTGAAAGACAAACCCGATCTCCGCTCGAATCTTGGTCATATTGATCTTTTTGTCATGCACCGCCATGCCATCGACAACGAGTTCGCCTTCCTGGATGGGTTCCAGGCGGTTGATACAACGAATCAGGGTACTCTTGCCCGATCCACTCGGACCGCAGACTACGATGACCTC
>JASFTL010000550.1:0-3173 GCA_050053555.1 Desulfobacterales bacterium | reverse complement strand
CCCTTTTTAAAAAGCGTATAACTCACCAGTACCAGGGTGGTTAAGGCAATCGTCAAAACATAATGATGCAAATAGCCGCTTTGCAGCACCCGCGTCTGCCAGTCCGCTATGGCTTTTAAGCGCTCCAAAGACCAGAAGTATCCTGCCGCCGGGCCCCTGGCCGCCAGCCAGGCACTGCGTCGGGCAATATCACGCAGTCCGGTGTGAACCATGTATATTCCGATTCCGCTGATAACCGTCAGGGCACTCAATGCAAGCATCGGCGTAAATCCATGCCACAGCGCCAGATGTATGCTCACCGGACGGGCAAGAACAGCGGATACGGCACTGGCTACCGGAGAATGCGCCAGCAGACTCGGAAACAGACCAAGGATTAAACCGAGCAGGGCCGGCACAATCGGTCCCAGCCAGAGATTCAAGCCGACTCGATGCGCATGATGGCGCGGGGCATCCGCGGCCCCGAAAAAGGGCCGGATAATGATAATCCCAGCTGCTGCCAGCAGCAGCGCATTGGCTAAAACGGCCGCAGAACCGAACAGCCACCGAAGAAAGGAAGCTTCAAGGATGGATTCATAAATCAGTTCTTTGCCGACAAAACCTAAAAAGGGCGGCAGTCCAGCCATGGATACAGCCGCCAGCACGGCCGCACTGGTTATCACCGGCAGTTGCCGGGAGATTCCTGCCAGGCGGCTTAAATCACGGCTTCCGATTTCATGATCCACAACACCGGCAGACAAAAACAGCGATCCCTTATAGAGCGCATGAACCACCAGAAAGACCATGGCTGCCTGAATCGACAGGGGGGAGCCGAGTCCTGTTAAAAATACCAGTGTGCCCAGGCCATTTACCGTCGAATAGGCCAGAAGAAGTTTGAAATCAGACTGGACCAGTGCCATTATCGCACCGGTGATCATCGTGACGGCGCCGATAAAAGTGAGAGATAGCTGCCAGATTTCGGTGCCCCCCAACACCGGGCTCAACCGCAGCAGCAGATACACGCCGGCTTTGACCATGGTCACCGAGTGCAGAAAGGCGCTAACCGGAGCGGGGCCTTCCATGGCCGACGGCAGCCAGAAATGAAACGGCACTTGAGCCGATTTGGTAAAGGCGCCCAAAAACACCAGCAACAGAATCGAAAGATACAGGCCGTGGCCTCGAATGAGATCACCGCGTGCAAGCAGATCCATTAATTCCAGGCTCTCGCCCACCCAGCCCATTAAAAGCAGGCCGGCCAATAGGACAAGCCCGCCAACACCGGTCACCAAAAGCGCCTGCAGGGCAGCGGTTCTGGCAGACTCGCGCTGGTGGTCAAAACCGATCAGAAAATAAGAACTAATGCTGGTCAGCTCCCAGAAAACAAACAGACTAATGAGATTGCCGGCTAAAACCAGACCCAGCATGGAAGCCATAAAGAAGAGCAGAAACGTATAGAATCGGCCGAGATGGGGATTGCCGGCCAGATACCCCCCGGAGTAAATTACAATCAGGGTGCCCACACCGCAAATCAGCAGGGAGAAGACCAGGCTGAGCCCGTCCAGATAAATAGATAAGCTAGCGCCCAGTCTGGGGACCCAGTCATAATATTCAGTGATCACCTCACCGGCAGTGACCGGTGAAATTTTAGAGGCGAAAAAGACCGTCAGGGCCAGCGGCAAAAGGCCCAGAACCCAGCCCGAGCGGCGCGGTATCCATCGATGCAGCCAGGGTGCCGCCAGCGCCAAAATAAAAACCGAAACAACTGCTGCCAGAGTCATCTATGTCACTCCTGCCCGAAAAAATATCTGCTGCCCGATATCAGATGTGCGCTAATCTTAAATCAAATATATTCAAAATAATCAACCGATCACGCTGATTATTTTCTTGCCACTTGACACTTTTCTTCTTTCTCTATATTTGCACAATGAACAAGAAATATGGATATATTTTTCGAAAACGTCAACCCCTCAACCAGGACAGCATCAATGCAAGAAACCGTAATACTTACCCAAGACCTCATGCGCTTTAAAACCACACAATCCGAACCCGATGAAATCCAGCACTGTATCGCGTTTATTGAGGCGTATTTAAACAAATGCGGGGCCAAATATCAGCGATTGGATTATAACCGCATCCCTTCTATAATCGTGATGCCCGAAAATAACGTTGCTCCCATTCTGCTGATGTCCCACATCGATGTGGTGGACGGACCCGATGAGTTGTTTAGACCGCACCTAAAAGATAATGCCCTTTACGGGCGCGGCAGTATCGATGATAAATATGCAGCCGCACTGTCGCTGGTCTTGGTAAAAAATTATCTGCAACGATTAAAAAAGGCGGGCCAAAGTCAAAACGATCTGCCCTTTGGTGTGTTGATCACGGCGGATGAAGAAACCGGCGGCACCAACGGGGTATGCAAAGTCTTGGAAAAAATAACCGCTGAATTTTGCATCGCTCTAGATGGCGGCAGCTTACAAAAAATTGTGACCAAAGAAAAAGGTATTGTCAGACTGAAACTGGTTGCCAGCGGCAAAACCGCCCACGGCGCCCGTCCGTGGCTGGGTGAAAATGCCATTGAAAACCTGATCGATGATTTCCGCCTGTTGAAAACCAAATTTGAACTTTCAGCTCCGGATCACTGGCACCGCACGTTGAATTTCAGCCGTATTAAGGGCGGTAAAGCCATCAACCAGGTCCCGGATTATGCCGAGGCCCTGTTCGATATCCGCTATACGGAAAACGACGACATGGAAACGATCTTCCAAAATATCCAGGATGAAATCAAGGGCGAGCTGATCGTGGAGAAAAAGGAACCGCTTTTTCAGGGTGGGGACTCCCCCTACCTGGACCTGCTGCTGGAAATCGCAAAGGACACCGAAGTCGGTTTTGAGCACGGCGCCAGTGATGCCCGCTTCTTATCCGCCCACGGTATCAAGGGAATTGTTTGGGGCGCCGATGGCGACATGAGCCAGCACTCGGCCGATGAGCATGTCAATATTGACAGCGTTTACAAACTCTATGCATTGCTCGATGAGTTTATCAAAAGATCAAAAGCACTGGTCTCAAAGAAATAGATGCGGCCCAAAAAGATAATTCATCATAATCGAAGGATCGTGGCGTTTTTACCTAAACTTTAATTTGCACGAACTTCAGGCATATTCAAAGGCCCTTAAGGGGTTCCATCAAAGATAGAGAAT
>JASFTL010000549.1:0-3179 GCA_050053555.1 Desulfobacterales bacterium | reverse complement strand
GCAGTTTGTTAATCTGAGCAATGGCGTCCTTGGGCAAGGTTGTTATTTTTTTGCCGGTTGCAAGGGCATAATAATAAACTTGGGCAACTTTTTCCAGAAGCTCTGCATTTTTCCAGGCTTGATCTAAATCCACCCCCAAACTTAAGGCGCCATGGTTTTGTAAAATGTAACAAAAGCAATTGTTCTTCAGTTGACCGACAACGTTTTGAGCCAGATCGGGGCTTCCCGAAATGGCATAGGGAATAATTTCTATCGAAGCTCCGATTTCAAAGGCGATTTCGTCAAATAATGCCGGAATCGGTTGATTAATAATTGACAGTACGCTGGTGAACACCGGGTGAGTGTGGATTACGGACCTGACGTCAGAACGGCATTTATAGATACCAATATGCATAGCCGTTTCGATGGAGGGCGGCCGCTGCCCTTCAATCAAATTTAAATCGTAATTGATCACACTGATGTCATCGGTTGACATTTCTTGATAGGGTTGGCTCGTGGGCGTTATCGCAATCGTATTCTCAGCGTCAATTTTGACAGAAATATTGCCCCCGCTACCCCTCACACACCCGAAATAACCGTGTTCGGACAGCCAGCGGGCACATTTTATAATCGCCAGTTTATCCTGATCAAATTTACCCATTTGACGCTCCGATCGATCATGCTTTAAAACTGAAAAATGAATTCTCATTCGTTCGCATGCGAAGTTCAATTAATATCACAGAAACCAATATACAATAAATGGTTTTTCTTGACCCTAAAGCCCAACCTGCGATAATGCGCATAAAAGGGGTCAATGAAGTGGTTTTTTAATTTTCTGTTAATAAGTTAAATAATTATAAGTCAAAATATATATTCAGAAACATAGGAGGGAGATAAAAATGCCGGATACAGACGATCTAAAAGAGGCAAAACAGTATTATATGGATCAGCCCCAGACAACAGAAGGATTTTTTCTGAAAGGATCCAACTCGCTGGATTGGGGAATGAAAAACAGGCTGGCCAGGATTTTCAACCCGGAATCCGGCCGCACGGTCATGCTGGCTATCGATCACGGATATTTTCAGGGGCCCACGACGGGGCTCGAGCGGGTTGATGTCAATATCCTGCCCATCGTGCCCTACGCGGACACGCTGATGCTCACCCGGGGCATCCTCAGAAGTATTGTACCGCCTGCCATCCAAAAACCCATCGTGCTGCGCGTATCAGGTGGCACCAGCATCCTCAAGGAGCTCTCCAACGAGGAGATTGCCGTTGACATCGAGGAGTCCATCCGTCTGAATGTCTGCGCTATGGCCGTTCAGGTATTTATCGGCGGGGAATACGAAAGACAGTCTATTATCAACATGACAAAGATGGTGGATATCGGTACGCGCTATGGAATCCCGACCCTTGCTGTAACAGCGGTCGGAAAGGACATGGCCCGTGATGCCCGCTACTTCCGCTTGGCCACGCGTATTTGCGCTGAACTGGGGGCGCATTACATCAAAACCTATTATGTGGAAAAGGACTTTGAAACCGTATGCGCTTCATGCCCGGTGCCCATTGTGATGGCTGGGGGCAAGAAAATACCGGAGCTGGATGCGCTGACCATGGCATATAACGCAGTGCAGCAGGGGGCCGGCGGTGTGGACATGGGCCGCAATATTTTTCAAGCCGACTCTCCGATCGCCATGCTTCAGGCGGTCCGGGCGGTGGTCCACGAAAATGAAAAACCGCAAAACGCATTGGACCTTTATCATACGCTAAAAAACCAATCATGAAAGTTTCCGTCTGGTACAGCAACGAGGATATCCGAATCGAAGAGGTGCCGAAGCCGAAACCGGGACCCAAAGAGATACTCATCAAAGTGATGTCATGCGGCATCTGCGGCAGCGATATTGTTGAATGGTATCGGCTGCCGAGAGCACCCCTGGTTCAGGGGCATGAAATCGGCGCTGAAGTTGTTGAAGTCGGAAGATCGGTAAAGAAATATAAGCCTGGAGACCGAATATTTGTGGCCCCCAAAGTGCCGTGTATGAAATGCGATTACTGCAAAAACGGCCATTATCCGGTGTGTGCGAATGTCAAAGACAGACTGCCGGGCGGCTTTGCGGAATATATTCTCGTTCCGGGATCTCTGGTACAAAACGGAACTTACCTGCTGCCGGATAATATCACCTATGATCAAAGTACCTTTATCGAGCCGCTGGCCTGCGTGATTAGAGCCCAGCGGCTTGCCGACGTGAACAAGAAACAGACGGTCATGGTCATGGGAAGCGGTATGTCCGGACTCCTGCATACCGCGCTTGCCAAAATCAAACACTGCCGGGTGATCGCTACTGACATCAGCCGAAAAAGACTGGAGTTTGCCGATCGGATGGGTGCCGATATGACAATTAATGCGGCTGAAAATGTGCCGGAGCGATTGGTTGCCGAAAATAAACGCTTGGCGGATGTTGTCATCCTATGCACCTCGGCAATTGCGGCTGTTGATCAGGCATGGAAGTGTGTGGATAAAGGGGGTGTTATTGTTTTTTTTGCGGTACCGCATCCGGATATAAAAGTTACCATACCGATCAATGACTTCTGGACCCGCGAAACAAAGATAATGACGTCCTATTATTGCGGTCCTCCGGATATTGATGCCGCCATAAGCCTATTGGAATCCGAAACCATAAAAATAGACGACCTGATTACCCGGCGGCTGCCTTTAGAGCATATCGCCGAAGGTTTCCAAATGGTCATGGAGGGCAAGGCGTCCATAAAAGTCATTATCAAGCCCCATACCTGATTTTGGATTTTAGAATGCGGCCTGCGACGAGCTACTTTCGGCCTGAGCTCAAGTCGAAGGCAGCCGAGTCGATTGCGGATTTGGCAACCAGCCAGAACACCTATTTTATTTTCTATTCATTTCTGGGAAAATATTTGGGCCGCTTTCAAAAATCAAATTTGAAAAGATACAGGTATCATTTGAGTTACGAAGGAATTGGCTGATGATATTGCGACATGCAGCACTTGTCTGCAGTTCTGAAAAAAAATCAGATCGATTTTACAAAAACCTGCTCGGTTTGGAAAAGTCAGAGCCGAAAACCTTACCCCTTTCCCTTTCCAAAGCCATTTTCAATGTAGACGCCGAACTCCTGATGGTCAACTACCAGGGAGAACATGTTCATTTTGAGATTTTTATTACCGGCCATTCG
>JASFTL010000548.1:0-3184 GCA_050053555.1 Desulfobacterales bacterium | reverse complement strand
CGCTGGCATCCGAAGCCAATCTCGGGGTTATGAAAGAAGACATGGTCAACATCGTCATTCACGGCCACGAGCCGGTGCTGTCCGAGATGATCGTCGCAGTCGCCCAGAAAAAAGAAATGCATGACTATGCCGTATCCAAAGGGGCAAAAGGAATCCAGCTTTCCGGCATATGTTGCACGGCCAATGAGATTTTGCAGCGCCACGGGGTGCCGCTGTGCGGGACCTTTCTGCAACAGGAACTGGCCATCATCACCGGTGCCTGTGACGCCATGGTCGTCGATATCCAGTGTATCTTCCAGAATCTGGCCAATGTGGCCAAATGCTTTCACACCAAGCTGATTACCACACACCCCATTGCGCGCATGGAACAGGACAACGTCATTCACATCGAATTTGACGAGCATCATGCCCTGGAAGACGCTGCAAGGATCGTCAAACTGGCGATTGACAATTTTGAGAAACGAAAATCAGAAGTGATGATTCCCAGACAGAAATCGCCGATCGTGGCCGGTTTCGGTGTGGAGTCCATCGAATATCATCTGGGCGGAATGTTTCGCGGATCTTACTACACGTTGAATGACAACATTGTCAACGGCCGAATCAGGGGCATCGGCGGTGTGGTGGGATGTAACAACGTCAGAACCCGGCATAATGAGAGCCATATCCAGATCGTTAAAGAGCTTATCAAAAACGACGTGATTGTTCTGACCACCGGTTGCAATGCGATTGCCTGCGCCATTGAGGGATTGCTGACGCCCGAATCCGCGCCGGTATACTGTGGACCCGGTCTGGCCGAGGTGTGTGAAACCGTCGGTATTCCACCCGTGCTGCACCTGGGCTCCTGTGTGGACAACAGCCGCATCCTGCTGGCGGCCGCAGAGGTAGTCAAGGCCGGTGGCCTGGGCAACGACATCAGTGATCTGCCGGCAGCCGGCAGCGCACCGGAATGGATGAGTGAAAAAGCCATCAGTATCGGCCACTATTTTGTGGCTTCCGGTGTTTACACGGTGTTCGGCGTCACCCTCCCGGTATCCGGTGCACCGGTATTTAAAGACTACCTGTTCGAAGAATTTGAAAAAATGTACGGCGGCATGTGGGACCTGGAAGTCGATCCGATTAAACATGCACACAAGATGATCGCCCACATTGATAAGAAGCGCCAGGAGCTCGGCATCGATAAGGCCAGAGAAAGAATCCTGGTGGATATGGCTGCCCGTCGCGAGCTCGAATCGGCATAATGGAATTAATGGAATTCGGATGGTGCAGATTTTTTTGTCAGATCAGGCGTTCATAATCATGACCATTTGAAATGATCACCATTGTTACGAGGGCGGTTCGCAGATCACATTCCCGGATATCGATGGATCCCACGAATTGCAGGTGCGCGACGGGCAGGATTCTATTTTTATGAACAATGGGTTCATATTGATGGAATGCACACCGGCTTTTTGGGTGGCTATTGCCGTGGTCGCCGGCAGTGGGCCGGGCGTTTGCGGTGAAAAGGAAGGGACGAAATGAAATTTTTTAAAGAAAAATACGTCAAGGATGTCGAAAAGGCGAATAAGAAAAATCTTACTTGGCTGCCCGAGCTATACATAGACAGTTATGATAGTGCATCAGGCGAGATCAAAAGCCGAAAACTTCCGCGACGCGGAAGCCCGGCAATTTTCACTGAGATTATCTCTAAAGAAAAAAAGAATAATTACTTATCGAAATCCCTTGCCCGCCATTGCTATCGAGATGAAAATTCGGGTCGTTATGCAAGCAGAATTTTAAATGATGCCTAAAACATTGATGACATTTCATGATCCGTTAGGGGATCCAACCTAGATTTCTATTTAAAAAAGGAGGACATCATGGATAAAAGAATAAAAAGGTTTAAAATTTGTGATTTCCGGTTTTATCCCTATTTGGCAAAGGTATTTGAGCGTTTACCTGAAGAGGTGCGTGAAAAGACACTCAACGACATGAGTTTTCAAATACTAGCCGATGAGGATATGCTTACATCCAGTGTGCTGCGATATGACTTTGGGAATCCGGTCAAACTTTTGATTTATTTAAGTTCGAAGATCCTGATCGAGCCTGAGCACCACATCATTCATACCATCGCCCATGAGATCGCAAAATACGTTTTGAGTATAGTGGAATCAGAAACTGACGCGCGTGAGAAAGATATAGAAGATTTGTTAACATGCTGGGGTTTTGCAAAAGAGGCGGCAGCTGTTCGGTATGATAAAGCCATAACACAATCAGAAGGTTACAAGACGGGTTATAATTGGGCAAAAAATCAGAACAAAGAATATCTGATACAGCATTTTGGTCTTTATTTTAACGAGTGGAACGAAAGAGGTTTGGGAAGAATACCAACCAAAGGCCTAAATAAGTTAAACAAGCATGATGAAACCAATTCGATTCTCGAAAATATTGTCCGACAAAAGGAAGGAAAGGAGACTGAACCGACTGAGGATACAACTTTGGAAATGCTTTCATTAAGAAAAGCAATGCTGGCGGGAGTCATGGTGGCTGTTAAAGAACTTGAGTTGAAGGATTCATCTGCCCAATAAAGTTGTACCACTGCCCATTAATCCTATACGTTTTTACGAGGCCGATGTCATCTATATAACCTTAGCGTTCACGAAATGGTATAAGACCTTATGATCAGCTTCGGTCCGGTTCCCTCCAGACGTCTAGGACGGAGTCTGGGAATTAACAATATTCCACACAAGATATGCACCTACTCCTGTGTGTATTGTCAGGTCGGCAAAACCGCCAGGATGCAAGTCGACCGGGCGCAGTTCTATGATCCGGAAGAAATCTATATGGACGTAAAAAAGAAAGTCGAAAAAGCGCAGAAGGCAGGCGAATCGGTTGATTATCTGACCTTCGTGCCGGATGGGGAACCCACTCTGGATGCCAGCATTAGTCAGGAAATCGGATATTTAAAGACGCTGGGAATTAAGATAGCAGTGATCACTAATGCATCTCTTATCTGGCGGGAGGATGTGAGGACGGATTTAGCAAAAGCAGATTGGGTGTCCTTTAAAATTGATTCTACTGACATTAAAGAATGGCTGCGAATCAATCGCCCCCAGCGCTCTCTGAAACCGGAGGCGATTTTGGGAGGATTGCTTGAATTTGCAGATGATTATTCAGGAACTCTGGTAACGGAAACCATGCTGGTTAG
>JASFTL010000547.1:0-3196 GCA_050053555.1 Desulfobacterales bacterium | reverse complement strand
GTAATTCGTACCCTTTCTGCAGCTTTCCTGACACTACCCTCCAGCACATATTGTACTCCAAGTTCCCGGCCAACCTGTTGAATCTTAACGGATTTACCCTTGTAAATAAAAGATGAGTTTCTGGCAATTACAAACATTTCCGATATTTTGGAAAGGGCGGTTATAATTTCTTCAGTCATGCCGTCGCTGAAATACTCTTGTTTGGGATCTCCGCTCATATTATCAAACGGCATTACAGCTATAGATGGCTTATCCGGAAGATCAGGCGCACTGCTATCCTCAATACCAGCCTTGTAATTCGCCGATAACAAACTGTATACATGGATTGGTTCTGTGATGTTCTTAACCGGATGCACTCCAGTGTCTTCAAACATAAAAGGCAATTTGTTTTTTACCTGGTCATAAACGTTACTTGTTACGCAAATTCCGCCGGCATCGGCTAACCCTTCAATCCGGGCGGCGATGTTGACACCATCTCCATAGATCCTCTCCCCATCTTCAATAACATCGCCAAGGTTGATTCCAATCCGAAACTTCATTTTGCGATCATCAGGTAATTTGCTGTTCGTTTTCCTGAGCTCTTCCTGAATATTCACTGCGCATTCTGTTGCATCCACAACACTGGCAAACTCAGCAAGAATGTTGTCTCCGGGAGAATCAACCACACGACCGCGATACTGTTGAATAAGACCGGTCATCAGAGAGCGGTATTCTTTGAGTCTGTCGACAGTACCAGCTTCGTCCTTTCCCATGAGACGACTGTAACCTTTGACATCTGCACTCAAAACTGCGCTGAGTTTACGTCTGGGGCGTTCTTTGGCCATATGTCCCGCCTTCGATGTTTTTAATAAAGGTTTAAGGATATGGAGAGGGGATAGATTTCAGAGCAATGTGAATTGTGCATCCGGTCAGCAGGAGTCGAAAATTTCGATTAATTAATAGTTTTATATATCATTAAGTTACGGAGGGTCAAATCATATTTCGGCGGGTTTGAGAAACTAAAACCTACCACTGCATATGGTGATTTGACAAAATTAGCCAAAGCTGCACCTATGTTAAAATATCACCACTATTTCATCAATGCGAAAACCTGAGGTATCTCCAACAATTCGGTAGATATCAGTTCTGAAAATTCTTTTAATATTCACTTTTTATCACAAAACAAAAGGGTGAATCCAAGCCTGTGGATTTGTCCTTTTTATTGCCTTAAGACCGCATTTATCGGAATCATGATTTGACATTCATCACCCAAATCCGATAAGTTTCATATATCGGTCAACAAACCTAAACGAGGAGGTGCTGAATGGTTAAAGAGATTACATCACTACTACTGCTGCTATGTTTGCTCATGATAAATGTTGGATGCACCAGTTCAGTGAAAGAGTATGAACCGATATCTCCTGATGAGGAAGCAGTTGCAGCGGTCGTGCAAGAAGCTCAGGAAACCTGGAATAATGGTAATATTAAGGGTTGGATGGCCCTGTGGCATGAAGACGCGAAAATCATGTATGGGCGAGAGCGCAGCATTGCGACAAAAGCGGAATATGAAAAGATAATTTCCGAAAGAATGGCCGCTCATCCAACATACAAATTTAGCAAACCTAAGATTACTTTGTCCGGTGATGAAGCCACTGTTAAAACGTCAATGATGATGCGCGGTCGTTCATCTTTTATAACTTTTAATTTAATTAAACAAGGCAGCCAATGGTTACTGCTAAGTTGGAAATATTAACTGCTCCAACATGTCGGCAGCATTAAGGTCGACGAAAACCCTGGATATCCAATTTATATCCCAACATATCAAAAGACCAGATTCGTTTGTATACCCTACTCGGAAATATAAAAATTAGGATTTAACATCCGCATCGGAAAGATCCCGGGCAACAAACAACGATGCAATGCTATCTGCAAAAGCCCGGCCCCGCTGTGTTAATGCGCAGCGGCTGTTTTTGATTCCAATATAATTTTGTTTTTCAAGATCAGATATAATTTCTTTAAAGGTCTTCACAAAATCAATCCCGTATTTTGCCTTGAACCCCACCAGATCAATCCCGCCGGTCATTCTCAATCCCAAATAAATCGCTTCGATCAATTGCTTTTCCCGTGAAAGAATTTCCCCATCAGCTGTCGGCAATCTGCCGGATTCTATTGCGGCGATATATTCATCGACATTCGACACATTCCAGTAGCGCCGCGGTTCGATAAACGAATGCGCTGAAGGTCCCAGGCCGATATAGGGTGCCAGGGTCCAGTACTTCAGATTGTGTTTGGAGACGTGGGGTTTTCCGTCATTTCCAATCCGGGCAAAATTAGACGTTTCGTATTGAAAATATCCATGATCTTCTAAAAACTCGATGGTGGTTTCGAAAAGGGCCCGCATTCTATCATCAGCCAGGGATCGAACCCGGCCTGCTAACAAATCGTTATGTAAAGGGGTCCCCTTCTCATAGGTGAGCATGTAACAGGAGAGATGGGGCGGATCGGATTCAACCGCCTGCTTCATGTCCTCAAGCCAATCCGCTTTGGACTGATCCGGCAAACCGTATATTAAATCAAACCCGATATTCTCAAATCCGGCACGAAGGGCATCCTTGATGACTCTGTGAGCCTCATGTTCGGTATGAATGCGTCCCAGAAATGCAAGGCTTTTTTGCTGGAACGACTGCACCCCGATGTTGATGCGGTTGATGCCGGCTTCTCGATATCCTTTCAGTTGCTCAAAGGACACGGTTCCGGGATTAACTTCCATGGTGATTTCTGAATCAGGCTGGAAATCAAAATTTTGAAAGCTTGCGGCAACCATTTGACCGACATGATTATATTCATAAATTGACGGTGTCCCGCCGCCGATGTACAGCGTATCAAAGCGCAACCCCTCATGAGACACGAGCTCCATCTCGCGCAGCAGCGCTTTTAAAAACCTGGATTTCAGAGACAATTCTGCTACCGAATAAAAATCACAATACGGACATTTCCGCACACAAAACGGAATGTGAATGTATAACCCGGCATCCTGACTGCACGTTATTGAGTTCATTAGGATTTTAAATAAAAGTAGAATTGATATTAAACTGTAAATTTTCTTTTTTAAAATGAGAGTTTTTTTTGATGAGCCCCGCTTAATAGCGGGATTTCACATCTAATTTTTATGAAAACTAAGGAGTTCAACAAGCCGCAAAGGCTCGCCCGCCTCGCC
>JASFTL010000546.1:0-3201 GCA_050053555.1 Desulfobacterales bacterium | reverse complement strand
TATATCAGCATGTTATGGCCAAACTAACGAAGTTTACAGCGCAACAACAATTGCACCTTCTGATGGGGTAACGGTTAAGTTGATTGGTTTTTTAAAGAGGTTTATTAGACACTATAATGAAATCCTGCAGGGGAAAAATTGGAAACTTTCTTAACTCATTAGCTTCTGTGGTTAGAATCCAATAGGTCCCCTTTGGCCCTGATTTGATTTTGAGAAGTTTAGCCATCTGGAATTGATAGACAAATTTACCAATAGTAGTGGCTGCAAGGTTTACAGCAACCGGATTCCTCTGTTTATTATTCTTCTACGACAATACCAATTTTGCCTCTCACGCCACCGGCTATAAATTTCTCCAGGGCTGTATGTAGTTGGGCAAGAGGATAGGTAGCGGCAACAGGTGTTGATATGACTTTCTCTTCAATCATTTCGCCTATTTTGGCCAGATCCGCAGTCCTGGGTTTGGCAAAACATATCGCACATTTTCCGGCGGAGAACATGCTTTGAATTTTTCCTTTAACCAGCCCAAGCGAGGGTAGCAGGGTGATATAAACGCCCTTTGGTACCAGAATTGGGGAACATTCGCCGAAAGAGGAATTTGAAACGGCATCCAAGATGATATCAAATTTCTCGGCCAGATCTTTCAGGGCCGTTTTTTTATAATCCAGAGCATGTTCGGCGCCGATTGATTTGATGTAGTCTAAATTGCGCTCACTGCAGATTCCCCATACTTCAGCTTCGCAGCTTTTGGCTATCTGTACCGCATAGCTTCCCACCCCCCCGGAGGCACCATTGACCAATATTTTCTGGCCCTGCTTTATCCCACCGATATCGACAAGCGCCTGAAGGGCCGTGCTGGCGGTCGTGGGAGCAGTCGCCGCCTCAGTATGGGTGATTGAAGATGGTTTTTTGGCAAGCGTGTCGCTTTTGACAACAACAACGTCCGCAAAGCTTCCTTGTTTCGTTTTTCTGGAATATGGCAAAAATCCAAACACATCGTCACCTTGTTTAAATTGCGATACCGCAGCACCGGTCTCATTTATAACCCCGCTATAATCAAATCCAAGTCCTATCGGGGCTTTACCGGAATGGATAAACTTTCCGCCGTTTTTGCCTGTGATGACTTTAATATCAGCCGGATTAATCGCAGCAGACTTCACCCTGACCAGAACTTCGTCATCGGCGATGGTAGGAGGGTCTATTTCTACCTGCTCTATGTTACCTATGGTCCCGTATTTCTTGATAATGAATGCCTTCATCTCGTTCTCCTCTTTTTCTTCGTCTGAAAAAAGGGTTAAATTTTGCGCATGTCGGATGTATCAAAAAGTATGATTTATGGATGAATCCATCCATCCTCTCCTCTCGGGCCAGCATTGATCTTATTGGATGTAGGATTCAACTGGGCAGGGAGGATCGATCAGTTAATAATCGTCCCATGGTAAAGGATAATTATCATATCGCTATTCTACCTCAATCGAAACGTGGTTACGCAGGTCTTACTGCCGTCAAACGTTCCTATCCGGCCGATGGCCCGTCGATCCGATCCTGTAATTGAAAGTTTGATACTACGGTCTCTTGGCAGCCAAAGTTCAAAAAAGCCATTTTTCAAGGTGGCGACGGTCTCATTGACAAGGACATTTCCTTTTTGGTCAGTGGCTTTTACATCAAACTTCATTTCGGGCAATTCCCCCTGACAGGAGGACATGTAATGAACCGTTCACCTATGCGTCCGATTTATATAGGGAGCGACCGCGACCAGCATCTTCTCTTCTGGGAGCGGAATCTTTTTGACTTTATTTTTGGACCATTCAAATACAACCTCACGGGTGGTCACATAGCTTTTGATCTCCTTTTTGGACCAGTTCCATTCATTGGCGATTGCCATGGCCTGGATGGCATCCACGTTTTTCAAGACAGCTTCAGGGGAATTCTTATCAGGCTGGCAGCCAGACGCTGCAAACATCAAGCTAAGCCAAAAAAGTAAACTTATTGATAATGTGAGTTTTTTCACCTTTTTTCTCCTTACACAAATTCCGAAATTCAGCAGGTTCTGCTCTTTTACACTACTAAAGCTTGAAACAGTGATATATTACATTGTGGTATTATATTAACGGCTTCGGAATTTTTGTCAACAAAATATGTGAGATAAAATCCCAGTCATTGCACATAAAATTATAAAAAAAGGGCAAAGCTTGAATTGTGAATTCATAATGGCTCAGTTCAATCAGCGTTGATCCTTTTTACGCATCAGTACTTGGAGCAACCCGTCAGACGGGTCATCGGGCTGCTTCAGCCCTCCGAAAGCAACACGATGTCAGGCTCGCCGACGACACCTGCGGCTTGCCGCGGTCCTGCGGGCCGACCCATGCGAAGTGAATCGCATCCAAACCGGCTGCGTGCAGCTTTTGCAGCTCGACAGAAGCCAGCTCATGCGGCAATCGATCAATGTACACATCCATGAGCCGGGCGAGGATTTCCCGCTGTTGTGCGGTCATCGATCCGGCGGCCAACCCCTCGGCCCCGGTGAGCTCAACTTTCGGCAAGGCGCGCGTCAGAATATCCGGCGGTGCGTTCGGACTGATGATCGTTTTTTGCTTCTGGTCATTGTTTAAAGTGCCCAGCAGAGAACGGGCCAGATCTTCTTCTTTTGCCGGAATGCGCAGACCTTTTTGCGGTCCGCTCTGCATTTCTGCCGGATTTGCACGCAGGAATAAGGGATTGGGAGCGATCCATTCGCTGCCGCCAATTGTAAAATTCAATGAGACATGATGACCTTCCGCCCGCCAGCTCCAGGGTTCTTTGGTGCTTGGATCTCCGAAGACACTCAAAAAATAAAGTTGCGGATCCCGCACCAGCCGTGAATGGCTTAAAAATCCTTCGATTTCCCCCAGCGTCTCCTCCAAAGCCATAATGGCCGTGACTTTTTCATAACCTCGGCGATTTCAGAAGCAGGTGCAATCCGCGCCGTGGTCGGTTGTTTATGTGAATGTTCTGTCATATGTCTTGCTTAATTCCAACATTAAGTTCAAATTTGCAAATAGCGATGACTAAGATAGGTTAAAAGAGAGTATAACCTTAAAAGCTAAACACGTCCTTACATTATTAAATTCTGTGCTTTTTATTTTCCTGATTTCTTCTTCTTTTGGTCTTATCTTTTCGGTTGAAAATCTCAACCGATTTCTGATAAACCTTCGTTCAAAAAAG
>JASFTL010000545.1:0-3204 GCA_050053555.1 Desulfobacterales bacterium | reverse complement strand
AGTGGCTCAGATCTATCTTAAAGTCGTATTTGATTTGTAATTTTCAGCCTCAAGGTGGGAGGAAAGGAATGAATCTTCGTTTTTATAAATTTTATTGGTTAATTTTCCTGGTTTCATTATTAACATATCTTCTGATACAATCGTCCCTTGCTGCAACTCCCCAAAATTCAGAACCTGTCTCTGGAACTACAGACGTAAAAAACTCAGCAAAAGTTCAAGAAGGTGCCTCAAGAGGTCACAACCCCAATCAACCTCTCGAAAAGGTCGTTTCCGAACTAAGCGATGAACAAGTGCGGCGCATGTTGATCCAGGAGTTGCAAAAACAAACACAGCAGAGCATCGCGGTTACCCCACAAAAAGATAAGTTAGGTGGTATAGCCAGTTTTATAAAAAAAATCCGTTTCATGGGCGATATGATCCAGTGGCGCATCTATTCGCTTAAATCCAGTTTCGGTAAAGCGTCTGAAAAACTACCGCATTTTTTTTATTTGCTTGGCAAAGACGAAGCGCAAAAGAAACAGAGTCCGCCTAAGGCGATTATCAGTGTCATCGGACTGTTCATCGCAGGCTTCATTGTCTACTGGTTTGTTCACCGATTATTGTCCGCCGTTTACAGACGCATCGAAACAAATAGATCCTCTGATTTGAAGCTTAAAATTGTCGGATCGGGATTGCAATCCATGCTGGATTTGATTTCGATGTGCATTTTCACAATTGTAATATTAGCATTATTTTACGTTGCTATGGAGCGCACAGAAGTTCAAAGCCTGCTATCCTTAACCTATCTGACAGCCTTTCTGATCATCATGGGCGCTCGAGTCGTTCTACGGTTTTTTTTGTCACCGAAAAGCCCTGAGCTTCGATTCCTGCCCCTTGATGACCATACGGCTCTTTATCTATTTCGATGGATTATGGCCATCGCGATCGTGAGCAGCTTTGGGTTATTAACAAGTGGCATCTTAAGAGTGGCGGGGCTAAGTGAAGCAAAACACTTGATGATGGTTGCATCAGTGGAATTAGTGATCACGGCAATGATGATCACTATGATTCTTCAAAAGCGCGGGCAGGTGAAATATGCGTTGATAAGAGATCTGCCCGAAACCGGCTTGCGTGCACAGTTGGCAAACATTTGGCATTACCTTGCCATACTTGCTTTGCTTTTCCTGTGGCTGATCTCGATATTTAACCTGTTGCTTTTTGGCGTACGTCCCGGCGCTCCGGGCTTTCAGACCCTTCTGATTATTCCGATGTATTTTTTGCTCGACTGGGTTTTAAAGGGAACATTGAAAGTAGCAATTTTGGGATCGTTAAAGAGCGAAGGTGAACCCCTACCACAGGATTCAGAGGCAACCGAAGTTATGGATTCCGCTATCCAAGAATCCGGTGAAGGTGAAGAGGCCTCTGATACAGAGGCCCAAAAATCAGATTTTAAAAAACATATGAACGTGGATCGTATAAGTCGAATCATTGGCGGTGCATTGCGTTTTGCACTGATGGTGTTCGTAATACTTTATCTTTTAAATATTTGGGGGTTGGATTTTAAGTTTGGTAAAGCTATGATGCGGGGTGCTTTCAGTATAATCATTGTTGCGCTCATCTTCTATGTGGCATGGGAATTATTCAGCGCCGCCATTCGCCGCAGATTATCCGATGAAGCACCTGATATAGATGAAGAAATGGAAGAAGGTGGAGCTGGCGGGTCGCGAGTCGGAACGCTTTTGTTGTTGCTGCAAAAATTCATTTTCGCTGTACTCATTGTTATGGCCACACTGATTGTTCTCTCTTCGATTGGTGTCAACATCGGTCCATTGATTGCCGGTGCCGGTGTGGTCGGTCTGGCCATCGGTTTTGGCGCCCAGACCCTTGTAAAAGATATTATATCTGGAGTCTTTTTTATGATCGATGATGCCTTTCGGGTTGGTGATTATATTGAAACGGCCGGAACAAAAGGTATGGTAGAGCATATTTCTCTGCGGTCATTAAGGCTGCGTCATCCGCGGGGTATGGTGAACACGATCCCATTTGGCGATATCGGAATCGTAACCAACATGAGCCGAGACTACATTATCACAAAACTAGATTTCCGCGTCCGCTATGACACAGATGTGGACTTGGTTAGAAAAATTATTAAAAAGAATGTGTACGAGCCGATTATGAATAATGAAGAGCTTGCTCCAAAACTCTTGGATTCTATAAAATCTCAGGGTATTAGAGAAATGGATGACTCGGCCATGATCATGCGAATCAAGTATAAAACCAGGCCAGGAGAGCAGTTTGCAGTGCGAAAAGAAGTTTATCGACTGATGCAGGAAGCCTTCCGCGAAGCCGGCATCGAGTTTGCCCATCGCAACGTTACTGTCTACATGCCGCCGGAAACTGCTGAAAAAGCATCCAGCGGACAACCGGACCAAGAAGAAAAGACCGGCGGCACATCCGATCAAAAATTGACAGAAAAAGCCGCTGCCGCTGCGGCCGTTGCCATTGAGCAGAATGAAGAGGATCAAAAAAAACCGAAATAATAACTTTGTATTTTGGACACTCCAGTCACCAGATGAAGCCAGATCAATTACAAGAGAAAATAGGGCGCTAAATAAAAGACTCTAACTCAATAAAAATATATCTCCTGAACAAAGAACCGCGCATACATCTTATTGCTTAGCTCAGCGATTGTCTCTTCTCATAAATACTACCGCATGATTTGGCTTGCCGCTCCGCAGTTTCATGCGTTTTGGAGGACATCGTCAATTCCGGCCAACGCATCAAAGGCGAGGAGTTCGATGACTATATTTTTATTGTATCAAAGATATGATTTAGGCGTTGAGTATATGACCAACATTTTATTCCTTAGAGTTCGTTGCAAGGTTTTGCGGAATAAATTTTGAGTTTATGCCGCAGCTCAAATGAGCAGGTACGGTCAACCTGTTTCACGTCTGTTACTTTTCGGATTCTGTAGGATAAGAAATGCCGTTAGGCGCAAATGAACCGTAAAAGACTTAAAGGAGAAAAACGATGGAGACCTGGGAAACTTTATTAAGCAGCGTGAATTCGTTACTCGGGCAATCCGGACAGGCAAACGGTTTGTGGCGGCTAGTCGTCTCTTTAGCTATTGTGCTTGTTGGCCTGATTGTGCTCGAGGTGATATTTCAGTTTGCCCGAAGGAGAATTCAAACAGCTTTGGAGAAAAAAGGACAGCGTCCCGATGTA
>JASFTL010000544.1:0-3206 GCA_050053555.1 Desulfobacterales bacterium | reverse complement strand
TCAATCGGGTCGGTCGGATAAGGAATTTGAAGCACGCCCATATCGCTAAAGAGCCGATCCAAATCCTGGCTTTCGGTTTTTGCAAAAAGATCAGTCTGTAAAAAGCCCAGGACAACTAATCCTAAAACGAGCAGCATAAGAAGTATAAAAACGGTTTTACGGAAGGTGTTCATTATGATCACTTCTCCTTGTTCAGCGTGAATTTAATGCGCCCTACCATGCAAATTTATTTAAAAACGGCAGATAAGCCGGAATTAATACAAGCTTATTGGTAAAAATCATGAAACCTAAAATGACCATAATAGCACCGCTCGTGACTTCCAGAAATCGCATGTATTTCTTAATTCGGTTAAAAAATCTCCAAAATTGATTGATGCCGATCGCTGTAACTAAAAAAGGGATTCCCAGCCCCAGGGAATACATTAAAAGTAAAAAAACGCCCTGGTTGACCTTTTCGAGGGTACCGGCGTAGGTCAGAATACCCGCCAAAATGGGGCCGATACAGGGGGTCCAGCCGAACGCAAAGGCGGCCCCGATAAGCAGCGCCCCGACATACCCGAATCGCTTATCTTTTATTTGAAATCTGGCTTCCTTATATAGGAAACGGGGCCGAATAAAGCCCATCATGTAAATGCCGAAAAAAATGACGACCACTCCCGCCAATTTTGTCAGGATTGATATTTTTGACGCAATAAACGTCCCGATCCAGGTGGCAGTTGCACCCAGCAAAATAAACACCACGGAAAATCCAGCGATAAAGAAGATCGAACTGTAAAGAATAATTCGTTTTTCTTTGCTTAGAATCGGTGTGTTGCTGTTTTTTCCCCTTATCTCTGCAAATGAGACGCCGGATATAAAGGAAATATATCCCGGCACCAGCGGCAAGACACACGGAGATAAAAAAGAGATTAAACCGGCCGCAAACGCCATATAGATTGAGACATCAGGCAAATTTCATAACCCTTCTTTTATTTATATAGAACACCGGGAGTCCCCCGGTTAAGATCCAGTTGAAGCGTGAGCTTCCCATTTTCAGGCACGGCGATAGCCTGTTTTCGGGTTTTTAATTTTTCATGCCAGGTTTTAACGAAATATTTTCCCGCAGGAAGATCCTTTAGGCCGGATAAAGCGGTGTGTTTAAGAGAGCTTGAGTCCGGAATTTTAAAACGCCCCTGTTTATCGGTTACCGCAAAATAAGGGTTTTTCATCACCAGTATATAAGCTGCCATTTCGGCATGCACATCACAGCGCAGCTCCACAATTCCGGGTTTATCGAATACCACGGTTTTACTGTCCCCGGGCTTGTAGCTTCCCAGGTTAAATTTTTTGGTGCGTGACATTGAAAAAACATTGTGATCCACCTTGTCATTATTCGGAAAATCAACCGCGGCGCCGACCAAAACCGGCAGGACATGCGGAACAAATTCCAGGTTGCGCTGATCCATGACGAATTTTGCTTTTGAAAAATCTCCGGCGGTCGGGGGTGCCTTGGTCAGATATACCAGAATATTTTCAGGCATACGCAGTCCTTTTGCCTTTACCGCTCCTTCAATACTGCCTGCGATGACCAGACCGGAAAAAAATATGATCGAGAAAAAAACGATTAAAGATACGAGTGTTAAATACTTGTGCAATTTTATTCCCTCCTGAAACTACCAGGCGCTGCTGGTAATTAAGATGTCTTCAACATCCCAGTTTTTTAACTTTGTCAGCGACCTGAAAGCCGGACGATAGATCAGACTGGCTTCGGCCGTTGGTTCGTCATCAGGGTCTTTAATAAAAAATTCGAATTTAAACGTGACCGTTTTTTTAGGTCGAATGCGCGTATCGGAGACAATCCGGGTGGCCGTCCAGAAGGGTACATTCAAGTTGCCCTCATTATCACCCAGCACCCGCGCAAAGGCCGCTCCCGGAAGCCCGGCATAATTGCCCTCTGAAACGTCTCCCTTGCCGGTCCAATCCGGAAGGGTACTGCCTTTTGTCATTTTGAGGGGTTTTCCGTTGGAGTCGGTCGCTTTGAGCAACAGCATCACACTGCGCATGGTCTCTCCGGTCGGCACCCAGTGACCGCCGTTGGTATTTGTGATGAAAGCGGTAATCGTCAGTTTGTTGTCCTTAATCACTCCTTCCAGCTCCAGCGCCAGCGCCGTTTTCAGCTGGGTTTGAGTACCCCCGTCAAAATGATGAGGGCGAATGTTTTTCGGTGACCTGAAATTGCCCCACATATGACGTGCATTGCCATCGACAACATAATGATCATAAGGCAGCATCTCTTTGCGCCAGCTCATATGGCAATCCTGGCATTTCTTGCCTTTGTTGGCATCACCGGCAGGAAGCTGATTTTGCCACTGCTTCCACTCCTGATAGGTTGTCTGGATGGGTAAAAACGTTTTGTCTTTCAGACCGAATGCTTTCCATTCTTCCGCTGAATAAACTTTGCTGCTGTCCCAGACTTTACCGCTCTCCACCTTCTTGGACTGGCTGTGACAAAGGGAACAAAACTGCCCCTGATCGAAAACCGGGTTATACGATGCCGCCATTGGAGGGGCAATCACATCATCATAAGGGCCAAAGACCAGAATAGAATTACCCTGGATCGGCGTTTGCCTTTCATGAACGGTAGTCGTTTGACTGGGTTTGGTCTTATCCTTAATGACTTTTCTTACCTTATGACAGTAGTCACAGCTAATCCCGTCCCATTCTGTCCAGGGAGAGCGCAGTACGTTTTTTAGATCTTGAGACGCCGGGATTAAGCCGGCAGCCGACGGTGCGTGGCAGGTCGTACAGTTGCCGTCGCTTTGGGGATTGTCCAGTTTGTAGCCGGGTCCGGCACCCGGGCGATTAAAGGCATCGGTCCCGTAGTACATGTTCAGCACTTTGGGATTTGAGGTGGTGTGTGCCATTTTGGATTGATCATAGTAGCGGGTCAGTTTTACATGACACCGCGCACAGGTAACCGGAGAAATAAATCGATAATCCGGGCGATCATCGAGATAAACCGGGTTTAAAAAGATATCTCTCGTGCGGCCTGAGAAATTGGCAATCTGTCCGTTGTTGAACCAGCCTTCCTTTCCGGCGGTTACGATCACACGTTCGCCTGAAGAATGCGCGGCTCGGAGCTCATAGCGTCCCTGCCGGTCGGTCAGCGTAAAGCTTTCATCGCCGATTATTCTGACGCGGGCATTTTCCACCGGACCGTAGATTGA
>JASFTL010000543.1:0-3208 GCA_050053555.1 Desulfobacterales bacterium | reverse complement strand
CTAAGGTTACAGGGGCGGATTTTGAGCTCAAACTAAGACACGACACAGACGGTCACGTCTTTTAAGGCCGAGATCACTTTATTGTATCTGCTCCCTGTAAAAAATCGGGTTGCCTTGCCGGGTTTGTGGCTGATGACAATGACATCGAATTTATGATCCGTGGCCATATCAACAATCTCGGCGGCAACCTCCTTTTTGCGAGGTTGGAAAACGGTATGAACAAGGCCATCATCGAACCCTTTTTCCACCATCTTTTGTTTGATGCTTTGGAGTTCGGCTTCCTGCTCAGAAATCCTCTGATTAAGATAACTCAGGCTCCCTTTCAATTTAGCCGTAATAGAAGTTGCAGCTGTATCAATTTCAGGAATCGGTGTGTAGGCATTAAATATCGTTATCTCAACTTTCTTTGATTTGCCGAATGTGTTGATTACAAAATCCAGCGCTTTTTGATCGAAGCTGGTAAAATTATAGGGCAGCAATAGTTTTTGAATGGCCATTGGTTTCCCCCTTAATCCTTATTCGGATTTGACAGATATAGGCATATAGCTCGCAGCCAGAATAGAAGTTATCAAAAGAGCGGCTGAGGTTATGCTCTCGTGTGCCGGATATAGGGACAATTGGAAAGGGTAGATAACTGCATTCGGGTCTGGCACCCCTGCAGTCTCAAGATGGTTTTCCTATAAAGGTGAGATACCCAGTGCACATGTATAATTATTCACTTGTAGTGAAAAAAGTCTCACAAAGTAGCAACTTGTGTCAATAAAAAATTTTGCTTCGGATGGGTGTGCATTTATCCGATTTTTTCTAAAACCGCTATTTTTCTGTATCTAAAAAGACTTGATTTTCGTCTTCAAACTTGAAATGGTCATAGACTCTGTGTTCAGCGGCAAAGAATTCGGTCAGAGAATTCCGGTAAAATTTCAATTGCGATAAAGGAGTATGCTGATGCACCTTAAAAGAGTTCGTATCTTTCCGCAAAGATTTCCCACCCAGCAACGCTATCCGTTTAACCTGGATATTTTTAGCCACCCCCAAGCCGTTAATGTGAATTGCCCAATTACGTTCTTTGTTGGAGAAAACGGTACGGGTAAATCTACACTCTTGCAGGCCATTAGCCATCGCTGCAATATTTATATATGGCAGGGGCAACGCCGGGCACGATTTCGATATAATCCTTATGAGGCCGAATTTTATAAAGCCGTTGAGGTTGAGTGGGTCCAAAATACCGTTCCCGGGTCATTTTTCGCTTCTGAAATTTTTAAAAACTTTGCCCAAATTCTGGATGAGTGGGCTACCATGGATCCCGGATTGCTTGATTATTTCGGCGGTAAATCGCTAATGGTCCAATCTCACGGTCAATCTCTCATGTCCTTTTTTAAGTCGCGCTTTAGCATTAAGGGACTTTATCTTCTGGATGAACCGGAAACCGCGCTTTCACCAGGCAGTCTGATCGATTTGCTGAAACTCCTCAGGCAGGCCAGCCACGCCGGCCAGGCCCAATTCATCATCGCCACTCACTCACCAATTCTTTTGGCCTGCCCGCAAGCCAGAATATACAGTTTTACGCATTCGTCCTTAAAGCAGATTGGCTATGAAGAAACCGAACACTTTCAGGTGTACAAAAGCTTTATGCAGGATCCACACCAGTATTTAAAAGATTTGTAGTCCAGATGTCGTTTTTTTACTGAATAAAGAAAGGGCAGATGCTGCTCAACATATCGATTTTCGTATTTCGAATTACCAACTGGGCCTTGAAATGAGAACTGTTTTCCCCATAACCTGTAACCCATGAGGCCCTTTTTTGCTGTTTTTTGTCAAAATTATGGTATTTTTGATATTGGATTCATAGGAGCATAAATATAATTAACTGAAATAATTAAAGTATTTAAGAAAGTTTTATTTTGGCTTGGATTTTGCTTTCATACTGAAAAATGAACAGCGCGATATTTATCCATGATTGGATCGTACCGGTTTTGACAGCCAAATATCGGAACCCATGAAAAATTTTTCATACAAATTCTTCTTTTTATCAATTCTGCTCGCGGTGGTGGCGTTGTGCATTGTCGACGCCAACGCTGATAGCGTCTCGGATAGCTTTCCGGTATATGACAGCATTCGCCCCAATGTTGCTTTCTGGAAAAAAATATATACGGAGTATTCCACCACCCAAGGTGTCATTCATGATAAGCGCAACCTGGGTATCATATATGGGGTCATTGATCTGAAGGACCGCAATCGCCATGGCAGCCGAAAAATCAACCGCGATCGCATCAAAAAGGCCAAAAAGAAATACAAACTGATCCTGTCCAAACTCGCTCAGGGTAAAACCCCGATCGAACCCGAGGAGCAGCGGGTGGCCGCTTTATTCGGAGCCCACACGAAGCCCGCTGATTTTAAAGCGGCAAAGCGAAATCTGCGCTGTCAAGTCGGCCAGAAAGATCCATTCAGACAGGGCATCATTCGTTCCGGTGCTTACCTGGAAGAAATTATGCAGATTTTAAGCGATCATGGTTTGCCAATAGATTTAGCCTATCTGCCTCATGTGGAATCATCTTTTAATCCTAAGGCTTACAGCAAGTTTGGTGCCGCCGGCATGTGGCAGTTTACCCGCGCCACGGGCAAGCAGTATATGACCGTCAGCTATGCCGTGGATGAACGGCGGGACCCGATCCTTTCTTCGCGCGCGGCCGCCCGGTTGTTAAAGCGAAATTTCAAAAAATTTCAGAACTGGCCGATGGCCATTACTGCTTACAACCACGGTGTTGCCGGGATGCTGCGGGCCCAAAGGCGTAATGGAAACTACGAGGCCATATTCAATGAATATCGCAGCCGCATATTCAAATTTGCTTCCCGTAATTTTTATTCGGAATTTTTAGCAGCGCGGGAGGTCGCTCGTAACTATCGTCAGTATTTTGGTAAGCTTGTACTGGACAGGCCTTTAAGCCATGAGACCGTCGTGATGGCAGGGTACGGCTCACTGCCCCAAATCGCGCGACAGCTCAACCTGGAACTCAGCGAACTTGCCAAATTAAATCCGGCTCTGCGAAATCCGGTTCTGCGCGGACAAAAATACGTACCGCGCGGTTTTCATCTCAATCTGCCCGCCCATCCCGATCGAGACTGGCAAGGAATGATTGCGGAACTGGCACCGAAAATCTATAAAAACTACCAGAAGCGCAGCCGAATCTATACAGATCGGAAGAGCGTC
>JASFTL010000542.1:0-3210 GCA_050053555.1 Desulfobacterales bacterium | reverse complement strand
ATCACAAACAGTATCCGTCTGATTGGACCAACGAACGGGCCCCATATTTTTAAACGAGGTATCAAATGGATCAACTTTCGGCTTTATACGCTCAACTTGAACAAATATTAGGCTTACAGGCACCCTATCTGAAAATCGCCTTAAAGGTTACCCTGATCATTGTCGGTTTCTTGTTGGTGTGGATCATCCTGCGACAGGTTCTCATATTCATTGAAAATCGAATGAGAACGATAAAACTGATTGAAATTCAAGAACAGCTCTTCAAAATTTTTCGAAAGGCCCTTTTTTTGGGCCTGGTGTTGATCGCCGGCTCTTATCTTATTGGATTGCTGAATATTGATTTACTGGAAAAATTTTTTAAGGCCCTGTTTATCATCCTGTTTGCCGGGCCCATCAATAATTTCCTGGTGGTGACCATTCGGTATTTGCAGGAGCGCGTCGCCCATAAAACGGATAGCAAAGTCGACGATATTGTATTTGATCTGCTTATCCGGTTTTCAAAATTTATCATTTATACCGTAGCGGTTATCATTGCGCTCGATCTTCTGGGAATCAACGTGGTCCCCTTCATTGCCGGTGCAGGGATTGCCGGCGTTGCCATTGGTTTTGCAGCCAAGGATACGTTGTCAAACCTGATCGCCGGAATTTTGCTCATCATTGACAGGCCCTTTGAGGTGGGCGACCGAATTGAGGTCTGGAGTGCTCCGGCCGGCAGTGCCACCTGGGGTGATGTGATCGACATCGGGCTGCGGGCGACCAAAATTAGAACCACCGACAACATCGTGATCATCATTCCCAATAATGAGATCATGCTGCGCGATATCATCAATTACACCATTATTTCCGAAAAAATACGGGTGCGGATCAATATCGGGATTGCCTATGACGCGGATTTAAAAAAGGCCAAAGACATCATTTTGCAGGTGGCGCAAGCCACTGGATGGGTGACAGATGATCCACCGCCAAAGGTAGTGGTGAGGAATTTTGGGGAATCTTCAGTAGATTTGCAGCTGCGCGTATGGATTCATGATGCTCGCAAACGAATGGATACCATCGACGACATCACAGACCGGGTCAAAGAATCCTTTGATGCCGAGGGCATTGAAATTCCCTATCCCAAGCGCGATATCTTTATTACCCAAAAGAGCAGCTAAAACCGATCAATTGGGGGACTGGGATAATGGACTGCCTGAGGGGTCGGGGAGTTTTTGCCCTCGATTACCTAACGGCAGACACCTCCTCGCTGGTGAGAAATCAAAACCTGATCCTGCCGGCGGGATTCTGCGCTCTATTCGGACGCTAAAATCGCTTCGACCTTCTTAACAAACTCCTTAAGATCAAACGGCTTATAGATGACGTTGGTGAAACCCATCATGGCCATTTCATCCAGCTTGGGGTGTTCGGGATGACCGGTCGAAATGATGACCTTCATATTGGACAGTTCGCGTTCATTGCGGATAATGCGGCAAACCTCGAGCCCATCCATTTCAGGCATAAAAATGTCCAGAATCAAAAGGTCCGGACGATAGGTTCCCAATTTAATGGTGGCCTCGATCCCATTGGTGGCCTCTTCGATTAAATAGGGCCGATTTCGATTGAGCGTCAAGGCTTCGATCAGCATCTCTCGAATCGCCTGATCATCATCCACGATCAGGATCTTAATCGCTTCGTGCGTTAACAGAGTCGGGAATAAAATGCTGAAAGTCGTCCCATTGCCTGGCTGAGTCTCAAACGAAATATCCCCACCATGCGCCTGGACCAGGCCATAGGTGACGGAAAGACCAAGGCCGGTACCCCCTTCGGCCTGTTTGTCGGTGACAAACGGTAAAAACAGCTTATCGGCAATTGCGTCCGATATCCCGCTGCCATTATCGGTGATTTGCAAGCAAATGCGCGCGTCTTTTCTTTGAAACCCGCTGGAAATCCGGATGATGCCATCCGTATGGTCAATCGCCTGAATCGCATTGATGATAATATTCAGAATGATTTGTTCGATGCTCTGGAGGTTTCCTTCGATCAAGGGCAGATTTTCGTCCAGGACCAGCTGGATTCGAACGCCGGATTTTCTCAGCGTCGTTTGCACCAGTCGCATGGCATTTTTAACCGCCGCATTCACCTGCACCGTGGACTTTTCAGCAACATTTGACTGTTTGGAAAAGTTTTTCAGATCGGAGACTATTTTGGCAACCCGATTGGCGGCCATATCCATGTCCGCTACCAGCTGAGTTAGATTATCTTCTAAAAAATCATAAGTGAACCCGCCAAATTTCTGATGCGGCATCCTTTTTTTTTGCGCCATCAAAACCGGCAGAAAATCGGACCAGATTTTCTGAATCAATGGCAAATTATACATGATCAGGTTAATTGGATTATTTATTTCATGAGCCACACCCGCCACCAGGGTACCCAATGTTTCCATTTTTTGGGCCTGCTGCAGCTGCTGCTGACTTTCCTTTAAAGCTTCTTCCACATGCCGCTGCCGAGACTCCAGCTGTCGCGCCTGCTCCCGCAGCTCCATCAGTTCTCGGATGAGTCGCTGTCTTGATTTTTCCTGATCTTTTATCATCTGCTCGTAGGAAACAATATCCAATAGGGTGCCGGGATCTAAATACCGATGCACAATCACCGGATTTGAAACCCAGGCTATATTTTTACGCCATTAAATTTTACGTTTGTTTTTAAGGTCATGGTGGCGAGCTTTTCAAATTGATCGGTAATATCAGATGCAAAAAGCGTCAGCTTGCCATTTTTTCCAAGCTTTTTGTCAACCTCAACGTGGTTTTCAATAAAGCTTTTAATTTTATCGGCGACGCTGATTGAGGAGTCGATCAGATGAACCCGTCTACCCATTTTTCGTTGGATTACTTTTTTCAGAAGCGGATAATGCGTACAGCCCAAAATGAGCGTGTCAATCTGGCGGATTTTTAAAGGATGCAGGTATTTCTTTACAATCATCGCCGCCTCCGGTTTATGCAACCATCCCTCCTCAACCAAAGGCACCAGGAGCGGACAGGCAATCGAATAGACCTTGGCGGCCGGCTGAATTTCAATAATTTTTTTTTCATATATACCGCTGGCGACGGTGGCTCGGGTGCCGATCACCCCGAATCTAAAATTTTTTGAAGAACTGACGGCAGATGAAACTGCCGGCGTGATCACTTCAAAAATCGGAACAGCAAATCGTTGTAGAATTTTTGCGGTGGCGAAACT